>DATEME010000468.1:0-7842 GCA_035275865.1 Candidatus Acidiferrales bacterium
CCCGTTTTTACGGTCGGAAGTTGGTCCTTTTCGGTCGTTCCGCAGGGCTGGGCAGTTAAAGACGAGTTCGGAATGGAGAGAACCGGAAAGGACGACGGCTTCCCTACAAGCCTCACAGCAACGGAAGAAATGGTTCCCGGCAGCACGGCTCTCGGGCCATTCGTCGAATCGCAGCTCTCGATGCTCCGCCAGTACCTGAAAGAGCCAAAGATCGAAGCCGCCATACCGCCCGCAATCCCCGGCGCGGAAGAAAAGGCCTCCGTCGACGTCCGCTACTCCACAAACGACGGCAAAATAATCTTCTACCGCCGTCTGTACGCCCGCAGCGGAAACACAATCGGCACAATCACCTTGATGACGCTCGACTCCGATTTCCCGTCGATCCGTCCCGCATTTGACTCAATCGTAGGAGGGCTGGCTTTTCAAGCAAAAGTGCTAGCGTGACAAGGGTTTACAGTGAAGGGTCCGAGGCGACCGAGCTCAGAATGAAGAAGTCGCCACCGGAACAACCGCCTGAATATTGAACTGATCCAGCAGAAATTTTTGAGCAGCCTGCCGCTCCGGCGTATCGGCCACGGGCGTCGCATTCAAAAACAATATATAAGACTCCGCCGCGCCGTCCATGTCCCCGTCCTGCACCTGCTTCTGCGCCCGGGCATAGACTTTGGCAGGCAACGACGCGACGCTTTGTCTTACCGCCTGCGTCAAATCGTCACGAACCGCATTCTCCACATTCGTAAGGAATTGCATGTCATCGGGAATGGTGCCACTCGCACGAACTCCCCCCGTATCTTCCGGCTTAACGTTCTCGAGAATCGAGTACTTTTCGCTGTTTTTCTTGCTCACCGGATGATCCGGTTCAACCGGATTTCCAAGCGAGTCATTGATCCGGTACTGAAGCTGAACGCCCGCGCTCAAATCGACATCTTTTTCCGTGTATGTGTAAGGCTTAATGATGTCTTTCGGCAAAGTCTTCGGAATCGAATCCAGCTTCGCGTGCGCATCGCTCACTTGCTTTTCGTCGGCCGTCACCTTTGCGGTGGCGTCTTCAATATCCTTTTTCTTTCCCTTGCCCATCAGCCCCTGTAATGCCGCCTGGTCCGTTTGCAAAGTCAGGGTTGCGGCTTCGTAGTTGCGGTTCGCCTGATTCCATGCTTCATTGGGGACTTCCTGCTCGCCAGCGCGATAGGTCGATTCTTTCGGCACGGACGTAGGCACTTCCGTTCTATAGTGGTCCAGAACGTCACCAATCAGTTGAAAATTCGGCTCGATAGGGACCGTATCGCCGGGCCGAATCACGCGCACCGGCAATCCGGAAGTCTCAAGACCCGTTGCAATCGCGTCGGCAAGCTGGTCGGCAAAACCAGCGCTATCCCGTCGCGACGTCTGATCGCGAAACACCACGCGAATCGACATGCGCGAACGCATCTGGTAAGCCGCGGCTTCCTGAGTCATCGCGTCGCGGACCGCGTCTAGATTCGAGGCCTTGTACTGCAACGCCTTCTGCAAATAGGACCACGCCACGCCCGCCCCTGAGCCAAGGGGCTTAGCCATGTACGTCTGCGCTTGCGCCAAATAGTAGTCGCTCAATTTATCCGCAAGATTATTTATACGATCGTTCAAGCTCGGGTCGTTGTTCAGCGCATAAGCTTTTTTCAGATATCCATAGGCGCGCACGATTTCGACTTCGTCCGCCAGGCCGCGTATCGGATCATGCGCCTGTTGGATTTGCTTCGCCGCGTCGGACGCCGACTGAATATAAACGGGCGCGAGGCGCTGCATCTCCCCCGCGACCAAAGCATGGGGGCCAGGCGGCAGGTTATCGAGCACTTCGTACGCCTGAATATATTGTTGTTGCTGACCGAAAGACTGGCTCTGCTGCATAGCTGCCTGAGCCGCGCTCTTATCCTGCGCCACTTGCCATGCCTGTTGCGCGTTCCTCAGTGCGTCGGCGACCTCTTTTGTTTGTCTGATCGCAGCGGCTTTTTGCAATTCCTCGACCGAGCCCTGCCAATTCTGCGAATTGCCCAGATCCTGGCCTCGATTGAAGTGATAGCGGTAATCGGCATCGATCACCGCAGCCACGCGCGGCACTTCGCCGCTGAACGAGACATAGGTCGCAATCGCTGTCATCGCGTCGTCGAATTTTTTCTCTGCAACGAATGACTCCGCCGATTTCAGGCTTGATTCAAGCGCTGACGCTTGCACGGTCACCAAATTCTGGAAAGACGCGCCTTCCGAATACCGCGGGTTCACGGCAACAATAGAATTGCCCAACGCGACGGCTACAGTCAGGTGCGTATAGCCGGTCGTATGGCCGCTCAGGGCCGTCTTATAAAGGTCCAATTCACCTTTGCCGCGCTGCGTAAGCGAAGCGAGCTCGACCTGAATCTGGCTGCTGAGTGCACTTGCGTCACTTTGGCCCGGCACCGCCGCGAGAGCTTGATCGGCATCCGCTTGCGCTTTCTGCAAAGTCGGGAATGGACCTGTGCCGCCTGCCGATTGCTTATAGGCCGCCAGCCCGGTTTGGCCGTCCTTCACAAGCAGCGCCGCAAGCGACTGCTTGCCATCCGCCGAATGGCCAGATGAAGGATATTTCTTGAGATAGTCCTGCCAGGACGCAATTGTGGACGCGCGATCCGCGCGCAAAAACTCGCCGAGCTCGGCATCCGGCGAAGCCGCAAAAACAATCTTCACGCCGGGCTTCAACGGAGGAAGCGCAGCCGCTTCCCCGCCCTCCGCAGGCATCACTCGTGCAGCCAGGACGGCCTTTTCGGCAATCTCCGCAGCCGTCATTGGAGCGTTCTTTTCAAATCTCACGTTGCTCGGAGCCACGCAGGAACTCGCTCCATCTTTTGTGAGGACCAATCCATTGGACTGCGTGTATTCCAGCGTCATGCCCGCAGCCAAGACAATCTTGGGCGAGTCTCCGTAGGCGTTCTTCGTGATTTTGTCGCCCGACCCGCAGCCTCGAAGCTCATTCTTCGTGTTGATCGTGATATCCGAGATGAGGACATAAGCGGGACCATTTGGGCCGTCGTACAGTTCTACGGCAGACAAAGGCGGATTTTTTGCGGATACGGTCAGCGGCAGGAACGCCAAACTGAAAACCGCTATCGTGAGCAAGCCAAGAATAAAGTGACGGCTAGAAACACGTTTGGAAGCCTGCGTAGACGGAGCCATGTCCTCTGAACCCCTGGGTGAACTCAGTTTTAGGGAGTTGCCGGCCGCAACAGACCATTGGCCCAGCCAGCGTAAACGTCATGATAATATGCCGAAGCCGGAGGGAGTCAAGCTCCGTGAAAATCACGTAGGACAAACCGTACTGAGTGCATTTTGCGGCAATTTTGCCCGAATTCTGGCTTCGCGGCCGAATTGGACTTTGCCGGGCCGTCCGTTAGAATGAGCCAACCACCATGCTCAAAAAGTTGGGCAAGTACGAGCTGATTGAACAGGTCGGCCGTGGCGCGATGGGCGAAGTGTACAAAGCCCAGGATCCGTTTATCGGCCGGCTCGTCGCGCTGAAGACAATCACCGGCGCGCTCGTCGGCAGGCCCGATCTTCTGGAGCGTTTTTATCAGGAGGCTCGTTCAGCCGGCGCGCTCCAGCATCCGAATATCGTCACCGTATATGAACTCGGCAAGGAATCCGAGACGCCCTTCATCGCAATGGAGTTCCTCGAAGGCGAGAGTCTCGAGTCGATCATCGAACGTCGCCCCGTCCTGACGCTAGCGCAAAAGGTGAGCTACATCATTCCCGTATGCCGCGCGCTCGATTACGCGCACAAACGCGGCGTCGTTCATCGCGACATCAAGCCCGGCAACGTGATGATCACGAAAGATGGCGGCGTAAAGGTCGTCGATTTCGGCATCGCGCGCCTGATGGATTCCTCGCACACGCAGACGAATACCATCATCGGCACACTGGGCTACATGTCGCCGCAGCAAATTCGCGGCGAGCGTGCCGATGAACGCAGCGACATCTGGGCCACGGGCGTGATGCTCTACGAATTGCTCGCCTATCAGCGACCATTCGATGGCGCCAATCAAACGGCTTTGATGCTTAACATCGCGAGCGACGAGATCCAGCCCGCGCCGATTAAGACTTTGGCACCGGATTGCACGCCTGCGCTCGAATCCCTGCTCGCGAAGATGCTCCAGAAGGACATCACGCAGCGCTATCAAACGATGGAGGAGGTCCTCTTCGATTTCGAGCCGATCTGGCGCCGCCTGCAGGAAGCCAGCGTCGCGGAGATGATCGCGGGCTCCGAAGACTTAATCCGCTCGAAGAACTTCACCCGCGCGCGCGACGTTCTTCGCCGAGCGCTGCAAATCGACAGCCGCAATAGCCGCGCAAAAACGCTTCTCGAACAGGTGAACGTCGAGCTTCGTCAAACCGTCGTTCGGTCTCAGATCAATTCGGCGCTGGAAAGAGCGCGTCAGCTTCTGGGCGAGGGACGCCATAAGGAGGCGAAAAGCGAAGCCGAGGGAGCACTAAAACTCGATCCTGAGAACGCTCCCGCGAAGGAGCTGATCGCCGAAGCGGATCGCGCCGGCGAACGCGCACGCAAAATCGAAGAGACCCTCCGCGCCGCAAAACAAAAACTTGCCGAAGGTGCGCTCGAAGACGCCGCCGATCGCGCGAAACAAGTGCTCGATTGGGAAGCCGAAAACCCTCTCGCCCGCGCCCTGCAAAAGCAGATCGAAGAACAGGTCGCGCAGCGTGAGGCCCGCAAGCGCCTCGCCGACGTCTTGCAACGCGCCCGCAAACTATGGGCGGATCAGAAAGTGGAAGAGTGCATCGCCCTTCTGAACGACGCACAAACAGAATTCGCAGCCGAGCCTGAAATCGCCCGCTTGATGGAAATTGCGAAGCACGAGAAGGCCGAACAGCGCAAACGCCAGCTACTTGCGGACGCCAAGGCACTCCTCGCGGACCAGCATTTCGACGAAGCGCTCGCGGCTACCGAGGCGGTGGCAAAAGAATATCCCGGGGACGAAGCGACGAAAAGGCTACGCGAACTCATCGTGCAGGAAAGGGAAGAATTAGCGCGCCAGAAAAAGCTGCAAAAAGATATTGCCGACCTGCAGGCGCTCGTCAACGCCGAAAAATATTCAGAGGCAGTGTTTCGCGGCGAGAAGCTGCTGCGCGAATATCCGCGTCATGCCGAATTGTTTGAGCTCATGAATTTCGCGCGCGCGGAAGCGGCAAAATTTGAACAGAAGCGTCTCGCCGCGGACGCGCTGAGGGAAGTCGATCAACTGCTGCAGCAATCCAAATTCCAAGCCGCGATCTCCTTCGCAGAGCGCGCGCTCGCACGTTTTCCGCACGACTCGGGCCTCGAATCTGCCCTTGGCCAGGCTCGTACCGGCGCAAAACAGGCCGAGCGCCAGCAACTCTTGCGCCAGCGCATCGCAGAAATCGAATCAAAGCTGAATTCAGGCCAGCAAACGTCCGCGGCCGAGCTTGCGCGCCAGACAATCGCATCTCTGGGCGCGGACGAGCAAGTCGGCAGACTCCTGCACCGGGCCGAAGACGCCGTCACCGAAAAGCGCGAAAAGCAAAAAGAGCGCGACAGCAAGGTCGCAGAAGCCCAAACGCTGATCGCCGACGGCCGCTTCAACGATGCGACTCAAATCCTGCAAGCGGGCATCGCGACTCAGATGTTTTCGCGCCAGGATCCGCGCGTCGAAAAGCTTTTTCGCGAGATCGACCAGCGAGAAGCCGAAACCGCGAAAACTGCGCCGCCTCCATCCCCGGATACCCTTTCGTCCACGACGCAAACCGTTCCTCCTCCAAATGCCGCTAGCCACGCGACTGTAAGCACGCAGGAAAGCAGCGGCTTTTCGGCGACGGTTGTTTCGCAGGGCGCCTCGGCATCGAGAAGAATTCCTGCCCCTGAAACTCCGCCGCCCGCAGCCACTGCGCAAGAAACCAAACCACTGCCTTTCGAGCGTGTGGAATCTCCCCTCACTGCGCAGTCAAAGGAATCGCGGAGCATTCCGTTGATTCCGATCGTCGTCGGCCTCGCGGCCCTCATCGCAATCGCATTTGTCGGCCTGCGCTTCTTCCACGGCAATTCCGGTCCAACGGCGCAAGAAGCCTCGTTGCAGCAGGAGGCGCAGCAGCAGGAAAAGCTAAGAGACTGGCCCGGTGCTCTCGCCAGCTATAAGTCCCTCGCACAGCTCAACGGCATTCTCGCAAGCGATGCCAATGCGCAAGTCACGCGCCTGCAAGGGATGATCGACAAGGAGAACTATCTTTTCGGGCAAGCGCAGGGCGACGCAGCGTCGGGCGATTTTTCGGGGGCACGAGGCTTGTATCAACAAGTGGCGGACCTTCACGGCGATCGCGAACAGGAAGCGCTCGATGCCGTCGGCAAGATGACCGCCGCGCTAAACCCCGTTCCCGCGAAGCCAGCGCCGGCAACTCACGCCGCCTCGGCTCAACCCGTTCGCGCGAAGGAAACCAAGAAACCCGAGAAAAAGGCTCCTTTGCAAACGGCGAGTGCGGCCACCGCGCCAATGCCGCCGACGACGCCCGCACCTGCTCCGCAGGCCGAAGCACCGAAGCCTTCGGCAAATTGCCAGCTCATCCCGAGCGACATCCCACGCTATCTCGAGATGGCGGACAACAATCGAGGCCGCGGAAAATATACGGACGCCGAGCGAGAGTACAATTCCGTCCTTCAGTGCGATCCCGAAAACGAGCGCGCGCGCAGCGGACTCGCACGCACGAAGCAAGCCGAAGCCATTCCGTCTGCGCCGCACTGAGCCGAGTCGCTGCACACGATTCTCTCTTCCTCCGCGTCCCGCACCGTACATTCATGTACAATCTCCCCGGGTAATTCCCTCGTTTACGCCCAAAATACATTCCCCGCAAGGACGGCCTCATGCGCAAGCCAATTCGAGCAGGATGGAATGCAATCCCAATCGTTGAAAAAAATAAAATAAGAGCATTCGCCACATTCTGCGCTTGCCTGATCGTTGCGCTCTCTGCATCCATCGCTCCGCGTGTCGTGCGAACCGCGCACGCCCAGGCCTCGTCTGAAACGAGCGGCAATTATCTGGTCTATGTCGGCACATACACGAGCAAAGCTTCCACGCCTACGAGCAACGATTCCGTGCCAACGGGCAGCAAAGGCATTTACGCGTATCGTTTCAATGCCGCGAGCGGCGAAATCGAATCTTTAGGGTTGGCCGCGGAATCCGAGCAGCCGTCCTTTATGGCCGTCGATCCACAGCGCAAATTTCTCTATGCCGCTAACGAAACCAATACGTACCAGGGACAGCCCAGCGGCGGTGTGAGCGCCTTCTCGCTCGACCGAGCGACCGGGAAACTGACATTCCTCAACGAAGTTGCTTCGCGTGGTGCATCACCTGCGCACATTGCAGTCGATCACACCGGAAAATATGTAGTCGTCTCGAATTACTACGGCGGCAATCTCGCCATGTTCCCGGTTCTTGCCGACGGAAAACTGGGCGATGCAACCGCCGTCGTGCAGCATCACGGGTCAGGTGTGAATAAGGATCGCCAAGAAGGACCGCACGTGCATGAAGCCATTTTTTCGCCGGACAATCGTTTCGTGCTCTCCACCGATCTTGGTCTAGACGATGTCTTTGTGTATCCATTCGATGAAAAGACGGGCGAGCTTGGCCCGCGGCCACGCGTTTTGAACCTCACGGGTGGCTTCGGCCCGCGCCATATGGCATTCTCCCCGGACGGAAAGTTCGTGTATCTCGTTTCAGAAATGGGTTCGACTCTTACTGTGCTTCCCTTCAGCCCGAGCGACGGAAACATAGCCGCTCGTCAAACGGTGCGGCTCGCTCCGGCTAACGACAC
>DATEME010000469.1:0-1561 GCA_035275865.1 Candidatus Acidiferrales bacterium
GAACGCCGCCCTCTCGTGCTCTGCTTGCGCGAGACGCCCCTGAACCGGATCCATCTCGAAAACATGTTGCGCGTCCATGACGCCGGTGCCACCCTGATGCCCGCAATGCCCGCGTTCTACTACGGCCCGGAAACAATCGACAACATCGTCGAACAATTCGCTATGCGCGTGCTTGCACAACTCGGCCTGCCGCAAGAAAAACAATACCGCTGGGAAGGAAAAGCGTAGCTGTCTTCACGGAAGCACCTGGCTAAAATGAGCAACGATAAGTCAAATTGTCGTCATCCTGAGCGAAGCGAAGGGCCTCTCTTGCTTCTCTCCGTGATACCAGACTTTCTCTGTGTCGCTGTGACTCCGTGGCAGAAGCGATTTGAATGACGCGCTCCCGTATACTCACCGTCTTCGAAATGATCAAGATCGAGCACTCGGTTTTTGCCCTGCCGTTTGCTCTCGTGGGTGCCCTGCTCGCCGCCCGTGACGCGGGCCATTGGCCCACATGGCTTCAAATTTTCTGGATCATAGTCGCCATGGTCGGCGCGCGTTCCGCCGCCATGACAATTAATCGCATCGCCGACCTGCAATACGACCGCCGCAATCCGCGCACCGCGCAACGCGCCCTTCCCACTGGCCAGCTCTCGGTCGCGTTTGCATGGCTATTCACATTCGCAGCATCAGCCCTTCTCGTCATCGCAGCCTGGCAATTGAATCGCCTCGCGCTCGAGCTGTCGCCGGTCGCGCTCGCCGTTCTCTTTTTCTACTCGTATACGAAGAGGTTCACGGCGCTCTCGCATTTCGTGCTGGGATTCTGTCTCGGTATGTCACCGGCCGCGGCATGGATCGCGATTCGCGGCTCACTCGATCTGCGCATGCTGATTCTCTGCGCGGCCGTCACTCTCTGGGTCGGCGGCTTTGACGTGCTTTACGCCTGTCAAGACATCGACTTCGATCGCCAGGTCGGCCTGCATTCCATTCCGAAGGCGTTCGGCGTTCGCCGCGCCCTGATCGCCGCCCGTGTCATGCACGTCGCGATGGCTGCCCTGCTCGCGTGGCTCGCCGTGAGCTTTCATCTTGCGTGGCCCGCGTGGGCTGGGATTGCCGTAGTCGCCGCACTCCTCGCCTACGAGCATTCGCTCGTAAAACCCAATGATTTGAGCAAAATTAACGCGGCGTTTTTCACCGTAAACGGTTATATTAGTTTGTTGTTCCTCCTTTTTTGGGGAGCCGCCGCAATCGTAATGCGGCCTTAGAGCTTTTATAGCGGCCGACTCGCCTTTCAGTCGGGCGCTTGTGGTTTTGTCGGGGTGTTGTAGCGGCCACCATTGCCCGCGAATTTTGCGGGCGTTTCTCGGTGGGGTCTTTACACTTTGGCGTAACGAATCACCACATGGCACCAACCGCTCAATTGCAGATCACGGATCCTCGCCTGGAGCCCATCGCTCCCAAAGTGCTCGCGGGCGAACGCCTTTCCGCCGAAGACGGTCTCGCGCTCTTCGAGTCGCACGATCTCTTGGCCCTCGGCTGGCTCGCCAATCACGTTCGCGAGAAGCGCCACGGCAACATC
>DATEME010000470.1:0-2506 GCA_035275865.1 Candidatus Acidiferrales bacterium
TGCGCTGATCTGAAACCGGCGGGCCGGAACCAACCGACGGAAACGTGGTTCCTCCAATGCCGACGCAAAGCGTGATAGTCGATCGCGAATTTTCGCGCGGCTCCCTTGATCGATGCGCCCGCTGCTAGAAAACGCTCGATCCGCACACGCTGGACATGATTACAGCCTTGACATCGCCCGGTTCGTGAGCCCTTTGGTCTTGCCATATAATATCTCCATCTCTATATCATTTAAAAATGACGTGATATTTATCTGTGATATCCTATTCCCACTAATATTATAGCATAAAATTGCGGCGCCATCAATAACGGTGACAGTTTTGGCTGATTGACACTTCAATTTTCTGAAAATTCCTGGCATTCATGCGACTATCAGGTCTGGATTCACTCTGTCTCAAACGCAATAACCCCGGCGGATAGTTGCGATCATAGGTGCAGCCTTGACCGATGCGCCGTTTTTTACAAAGAGATCAATAGCTTACTGTGACATGTGTTCGCCTAATTTTTAGGCATATTACAAAAAAGTCAAGGTATCTCTGGGCTACAGGGTCAGTAGGATCATTTCATCCACAAAGATATCCACCGGATTCGTGGACAGATTTGCCATGTCTATATTCGCACCGGAATGCGCTGATACCGTCTCGCTGTTCAAGCCGTCCGGGATGTGGTTGGAATTGACAATGGTGCCGTCCGGGGTGTGGTTGGAATTGCGGATGGCGTAGTCTCCGGGTGCTGAAACCCAAACAATCCGGCGTTGGCACGCCGAGGAGACTGCGCCATGACCAACAATAGCACGACGTCGCCGGCCCTGCAGTCAGAAGCCGAGTCGGTGGTCCATCTTCTCGATGATTGGTTTGATCCAATCGAAGTCGGGCTACGTGACCGGGTGCGTGAGTTCATCCAGGCGATGATCGAGAGCGAGCTCGAGGCGGCGCTCGTTCGCCCGCGCTACGGCCGCCGCCCAAAGGCGGATGCCAAGAATGGCAATGGCCCGAGCGGGATCTCCGGCTACCGACACGGTCACCGATCGCGGTCACTGATGGGGACCTTTGGCCGGGTCGAGATCGCGGTGCCGCGCGCCAGGCTCGACGCCGCGGAGGGCAAGACAGCCGAGTGGAAGAGCAAGGGGCTGCGAGCTTATCAGCGGCGAACCAAGCAGGCCGATGCGCTGATTGCCGGCGCCTATCTTGGCGGGACCAATACACGTCGGGTGCGACGGGCACTCTCGGCCGTCTTTGGCGGCGCTCTCAGCAAGGATACGGTGAGCCGCGTGTGGCGGAAGGTGAAAGGCGATTGGGAAGTCTGGAATGCCCGCTCGCTTGCCGCGGAGCCGATCATCCGCCTGATCCTGGATGGCACCGTGGTGCGGGTCCGGCTCGACCGCAAGGCGACCTCGATCGCGCTCCTGGTCGTGCTCGGCGTGCGCGAGGACGGCCAGAAGGTGCTGTTGGCCGTCAAGAACATGGGCGGCGAGACCCGCGAGGCGTGGCGCGCCGTTCTCGACGATCTCGTCAAGCGCGGGCTGCGCAAGCCAGAGTTCCTGATTGTCGATGGCGGCACCGGGCTGGAGCAAGCGCTGGCCGTCCTCTGGGGCGACGTGCCGACCCAACGCTGCACGGTCCACAAGCACCGCAACCTGCTTGCTCACGCGCCTCAGCGGCTGCATGAGGAGGTCTCGGCCGACTACAACGACATGATCTACGCTACCTCAGCTGCGGAAATTGAGGCGCGCCGACGGGCCTTCATCCGCAAATGGCGACTCAAATGCAAGGCGGTGGCTGACAGCCTCGAGGAGGCCGGCGACCGGCTGTTCACCTTCACCCGGTTACCCCTCAGCCAATGGAAGAGCGCGCGAACCACAAACGCGATTGAACGGCTCCACGAGGAGTTCAAACGCCGGATCAAGACCCAGACGGTGCTGCCCTCGGCTGAGACCGCGGCCATGTTGTTCTGGGCGTTGCTTGCCGCTGGTCAGATCACGATGCGCAAAGTCGACGGATGGCAAACCCTAACAAACAAGCTCGCCGACAAGCCGATTGACCTCGCTGCCTGATCCAATATCATCGTTCAATCGGAGACCGCGCCAAACAAATTCCAACACAAATCGCGACGGCACCACGCCGAGTCGACCACGATAGAGACCAAGCACGAAGGCGCTCTCAGCGCCTACCGCCTCAAGGGCCTCAAAAGCGCTGCACCGAGCTGAAGCACGGCAAGGTCAAGACGCGTATTCGACCACGACGACGCTGACATTGTCGCGCGCGCCTCGCGCGAGCGCCCGTTCGATCAATCGATCGGCTGCAGTCACGACCGGGGGTTTAGCCAGTATATCGGCTATTTCACTGTCCCCGAGCGCGCCGTTCAGCCCGTCGGAACAGAGCAGAAGAATGTCGTCGGGTTCGAGCCGGTGGCGTCTTTCGGCGAGCATCAACTGGTCGAAGCCCCCGACCAGATTTGTGACGATGTTGGCCAGCGGATGAGCCGACGCCGCCTCAGGCGCAATCTCG
>DATEME010000471.1:0-2394 GCA_035275865.1 Candidatus Acidiferrales bacterium
GCGGTGCAAGCCAACCCGTACTATATGTGGAGTTCCGCAAGGACGGGGTTCCCGTCGATCCAGGCCCATGGTGGGCCGTAAACGAAGGCCAGAAGGTTCGCGGATGATCATGCGCAAAACTTCCCTAATTCTCCTCGGTGCGGCGGCCGGCATAGCCGTGACGCTGATCGCAACCCAGCCTCGCATCGTGCTCGATGGGGCCCGCGCACAAGCGGCCGCCGCCGATACCTATCGCCAGCTCAGCCTGTTCGGCGACGTGTTCGAGCGCGTGCGGGCCGACTACGTGGAAAAGCCCGACGACAGCAAGCTGATCGAATCGGCGATCAACGGCATGCTGGCCGGACTCGATCCGCATTCGAGCTACATGGACTCCAAGAGCTTCCGCGACATGCAGGTGCAGACCCGAGGCGAGTTCGGCGGGCTCGGCATCGAGGTCACCATGGAGGACGGGCTGATCAAGGTCGTGGCCCCGATCGACGAGACGCCGGCGGCCAAGGCCGGCATCATGGCCAACGACATCATTACGCACCTCGACGACGAGCCGGTGCAAGGGCTCACCCTCAATCAGGCGGTCGAGAAGATGCGCGGCCCTGAGAACTCAAAGATCAAACTCAAGATCATGCGCAAGGGCCAGGAGAAGCCGATTGAGGTCTCCATCACCCGCGCGCGCATTCAGGTGCGCTCGGTGCGTTCGCATCTCGAAGGCGATGACGTCGGCTTTATCCGCGTCACCCAGTTCAACGAGCAGACCACCGAGGGGCTCAAGAAGGCGATCACCGACCTCTCCGCCCAGGCCGGCGACAAGCTCAAGGGCTTCGTCATCGACCTGCGCAACAATCCGGGTGGATTGCTCGATCAGGCGATCTCGGTCTCCGACGCGTTCCTGGAGAAGGGCGAGATCGTGTCGACGCGCGGCCGCAACGCCGAGGAAACCCAGCGCTTCAATGCGCGCGCGGGCGACCTCACCAAGACCAAGCCGGTGATCGTGCTGATCAATGGCGGCTCGGCCTCGGCCTCGGAAATCGTGGCGGGTGCGCTCCAAGATCACCGCCGCGCGACCGTCATCGGCACGCGCTCGTTCGGCAAGGGCTCGGTGCAGACGATCATTCCGCTCGGCTCCGGCAATGGAGCACTGCGGCTGACAACCGCGCGCTACTTCACTCCGTCCGGACGCTCCATCCAGGCCAAGGGCATCTCGCCCGACATCGAGGTGCTGCAGGAGGTGCCCGAGGAGCTCAAGGCGCGCACCGACACGAGCGGTGAGGCTTCGCTGCGCGGCCACCTCAAGGCCCAAGGCGACGAGCAGACCGGCTCGCAGTCGTATATCCCGCCGGATCCGAAGGACGACAAGGCGCTGCACACTGCGCTTGATCTCATCCGCGGCATCCAGAAGAACTCGGCTTACCCGCCGAACCCCAAGACGGCGGTCCCGAACTAGGGTCGCGTTATCGAAAAGGCCTCATCAAGTTTGTGGCGCCCGCACGGCGCAAAATCGCTCCACCGCCCCGGCGACCGCTCTGGCGACAGTTGCTCTGCGGGTTGGAGACGAGAGCACTTGCTCTTCAGCGCGATTAACGATCATTCCGGCCTCAAGAAGCACGGCCGGCATATGATCAGAGGCATCATAAATTCCTCGCTCCCGATCCACGAGAGGGGCAATCCGTCCATATTTAGCAGTATTGGTCAGTTCGTCATGGTGAGTCGTAAATTTGAGGCCACTCGCCATCAGTTGATCGGCGAGAGTTTTCGCGAAGCTCAGGCTCTCCTCATATTCATTATTTTTCTGCGACACCCAGAGAGAAAATCCTTCAAACCTATCTAAAAACCGATGTGTTTTTCCATTGTACTGCCACGGCATGAGGATTTCATTTTTTACACCGTCATGGTGGATAGAAATAAATAAGTCCGCACCCATGTTATTGGCACGCTTCGATCGTTGTAGCCGGCTTTCGTGTGTATTCGAGCCCGACATCACGATCATCTGCGTGGAAATAAAACCTGTGTTGACAAGTTCTTCTAAAACCCGTCGCGCTAAGTTCATATTGAAATCATATTCTTTCACGCCACGCGCACTAATTTGACCCGAATCCTTGTCTGTATGTCCTACGTCAAGGATAACGATGATGTCTTTCTTAGCTTTGAACTTGCAAGTTGCTGAGGCAGCGGTAGCAGTGCAAGAGATGCCCATAGCAACGGCTGCGAAGAAAATAGCGATTCGACAAGCCATGGTTTTCCTTTCTTGGAAGACTCAGTAATCACGCTCGCGGCCGGCTGCATGCACTAACGGCTAAGCGCGCGGCGGCCGGCGCCGCTCGTGGAACCACGTGCGATACTGCGTCATCTTCGCGCGCTGCGCCGAAGGCGCGTGCCGCTTGCACGTCGACGCCTCGTCGC
>DATEME010000472.1:0-2295 GCA_035275865.1 Candidatus Acidiferrales bacterium
ATCTCGAACTTCTCGGATGCGGAATACCTCATGAAGCGTCCTCCCCATCCCCGAGAACGCTTTTTTTGAGCAGGCGGTTTTCGATCAGGACCTCAGCCAGGGTCTCCTTGAGCTGGCGCGCCTCAGCCTTGAGCTCCTTGAACTCGTCCGAGGTCGCCTCACGCGCCGTGTCGCCGGCGAGCCGTTTCTTGCCCGCCTCCAGGAACTCCTTCGACCAACGGTAGTAAAGGTTCTGATTGATCCCTTCCTTGCGGCGCAGCTCAGCAATGCTGTCCGCGCCACGCAGGCCTTCCAGCACGATGCGGATTTTCTCTTCAGCGGAATGATGCCGGCGTGTGGCCCTGCGAATATCCCGGACTATCTTTTCAGCGCTCTCCGGTATGCGCTTGCTCGCTTGTCTCATCGTTGCTCCTCAGCGGGGCTACGATGAGCCAGCAATCCTCTCTTACGCAATCAGCTCATTCTGTCCGACAAGTGCTGACGGCTCTTCTTTCCGGTCGGCTCGCGAAGCAATTGTTCTGCGATCGCCAACTCGCGACCAAACGCGTCTATTGCTCGCTGGTCTACCAACGCGATGGGGACCAATCTCTCGGATGCGTCGGTTTGTACGTGATGTAGGTGTTGCGGCGGCGAGCCGTCATCGAATCTGCACTGTCATCAGCTTGGTGCCGTCGGACCCAGTCTTCTTGATCTCCCGAGTTTTGATCGCGGTTGGAAGCGACAGGTGAAAGAGGCGCTCAAGCGCAATCTCTCGCGGCCTTCGCGCTGAATTGACGCGACATCGTGCACGCAGCAACGGCCGCAAGTGAACGGGGATGGTACGCGCCGGCGCGGACGGCTGGATAGGCATGGAATCTGGTCTGATACTTGCTTCCCATCCTTGCAGTGGCCTCGATCTGCGACCCGGCCGGAAAGGGGCCGCTGGGCCCCGGGCAACATTCCCTTGGGGCCCTCTTACTTTGGGCACTTTTTTGCGCAAGATATGCTCAATAATTGGGCAGGCACGATTGGGCCTTCACCGTGGCTATCGGTGTGCATCCGGAGAGAGGTGCGACGAGCCAGGCCACAATTTCTGCGGCCATCGATTTCCGCTTCCTGCCGACTGAGCTAACTTCAAAATGCAGCCAGCTCATCGAGGCTCATCATGGCGCAAAAGGTTATTGGAACCTGCCGGACCTCTTATGGCACGAGGAGACGCGTGAGTTCATTGCGCAGCAAGCGAATCTGCAGTTGGTCTTCAGAAGGGCGTCCATCGCTAGGAACCCCAAAAAAGCGCTCAGGGGTTACGTGTTGATAATGACGGTCATGTTGTCACTTGAAGTGTTGGCAAGCGACTTTGCGGGTTGGGGCAGGCGCTTCCCCATGGCAAAGCGGAAGGCTAGCGCCGTGCTGAACGAGTATCTGCCGACCGCTCGCACCCGGTTGCTAGACTATTATCTGCCTCATCGTGGCCATCAAAGACCGGAGTTGGTCAAGCTCCTGACGCCATTCTAGCCGTCGGTCTGAACAATCAAGAACACATTTAGCGCCGTCCAGCGCTCCGGTCTCACGTCCGGCTGCAATGTCTCAAGCCTAGAGAGCTCGGCCGGAGTCGATCGCGATGGCATTGGGCGGCGTTGTGCAAATTTTGAATTGCTTCGAGGCTGATCGCGCTCCAGCACGTCGCCTAATATTCGCGCACAGGACGCCAAAAATGACGAAACGCCAGGCAAATCCGGCATAGCCACGCCTTCGGGCCGAGGGCCGCCACCCTATTCGCGCCCGAAACCTTGCCGTATATGTGAAAATCGAGCCTCGCTGCGCTGGGGAATATTTGGCACGCGAGTTGCTGCCCTGCCAATGTCGCCAGTCACAGCTGCAAAAACTCACACAGGACGAGGATGCTCCGATGTGCGTAGGTGACGATCGCAATTGTCCACAGTTCGAGCTGCATCGCCAAAAACTGCTCGATGATCTCGATGCCGAGCGGCGCACATTTCTCAAGAGCGCCTTCGTGGCGACGGGAGGCGCAGCAGCGCTTGGTGCAACCGGCGGATCGCTGATCTCGCCCGCCGTGGCGCAAAGTGCTGTACCGCGGCCCGGCAAGCCCACCTATCACTACCTTCCGGCAACTGCCGACACGGTTCACTGGGGCTATTTCAGCAAGCTGCTGAAGCCTCAGCTCGAGGTAGATTCCGGTGACTACGTGACCATCGAGGCATTGACACACCACGCCAACGACGATGCCGAGCGCATGATCAAAGGCGATCCCGGCGCAGAAAGTATCTACTTGTGGACGAAGGACAAGAAGGCCGT
>DATEME010000473.1:0-10490 GCA_035275865.1 Candidatus Acidiferrales bacterium
TCTGCGTTCGCAGAAAAATAATCTCTGAAAGCGCCGTGAACGCAGGAATCGTCGCCAACATCACGGCTGTAACTCCAGAAGGCACGCGCTGTTCGGCCCAGAATACGAATCCGTAATCCAACACGAAAATGCAGAGCGCCAGCAGAAATGCCGATCCCCATTCGCGCGCACGCGGCGATCGCTCCCCGCGCAAAATCAGCCATCCATAGAGCAACGCGCCTGCAACCAAAAACCGCATCGCCGCAAGCAGAAACGGCGGCACTTCGCGCACCCCGATTCGAATCGCCAGAAAAGTCGATCCCCACACGCAGTAAATCGTCGCGAACGCGAGCAAC
This sequence comes from Candidatus Acidiferrales bacterium, assembly GCA_035275865.1. Classification (GTDB taxonomy): domain Bacteria; phylum Acidobacteriota; class Terriglobia; order Acidiferrales; family UBA7541; genus Palsa-295. The sequence goes on from DATEME010000473.1 coordinate 336, forward strand.
CGCTTCCATGTCGCCGGCGTACCCGGCGCTTCGGAGCTTTTCATGGCAGGAATAACCGTCCTTTGCCACTACTCTACCAATTTCGCCCGCAAACGTGCGCGTTGCGAGCATTATTCTCCATCTGAAACAGCGACAATTTGGACCGTCTTTGCTGGGAACGCCACGCCATTCCGCCTACTGCCTTTGCTCACTTCTCCGTTTTCTCCATCCGAAACGAATGAATCACGCTTGACGCGGACGGCATTCCCTCGGGAACGCGGCGCTCCGCGCTCTGCTCATTGCCGGCTTCTTCTTTCATGTAATGCCGCAGCGTCTCGCGAAAGAGTTCACTCATCGTGCGGTGTTCGCGCGCCGCAAGCTTCTGCGCCTTTTTCAACAGATCGGGAGGCAATGTAATACAAATCGTTTTGGCTATTCGCATAGGCGTATTGTAAAACATTGTTCTACAATATCTACAATAATTAGCGCCTTGCAAATAACGGCTCAATGCCGGAATATGTTCCCCGCAACTTCACTCGTCAAGGAGACGTCTTCGAATGCGCAGGCCCGTCAGCATCACTCCGCCAAAAGGCAAACTCGGCATCTTGACGCCCGGCATGGGCGCCGTCAGCACCACATTGATGGCGGGAGTCGAATTGGTTCGTCAGGGCGCCGCCGCGCCCGTCGGCTCGCTCACGCAGATAGCAACCATTCGCCTTGGCCGGCGCACGGAAGCTCGTGTTCCCAAAATTAAAGATTTCATCAAGCTCGCCGACCTGAATGACATCGTCTTCGGCGGCTGGGACCCCTTCCCGGATAACGCCTACGAAGCCGCCGCGAAAGCTGGCGTTCTTGACGCGAAGCATCTCGACAAAGCCGCAAAGTTCCTTAAAACGATCAAGCCCATGACTGCGGCGTTCGACCGCGCCTTTGTCAAAAATCTCGACGGTACGCACGTAAAAAAGGGCAAAACGAAATTCGATCTCGCCCAGCAACTCCGGCAGGACATCCGCGATTTCAAAAAGAAAAATAAGCTGGACCGGCTCGTCGTCGTCTGGTGCGGCTCAACGGAAGTCTTTCTCAAAGCCGAGAGCGTTCACAAAGACTTAGCCTCTTTCGAAAAAGGGATGAGGGCCAACCATCCGGCGATCGCGCCCTCGATGCTCTATGCTTACGCCGCGATCAGCGAAGGAGTTCCCTTCGCCAACGGCGCGCCCAATCTGACCATCGACTTCCCTGCCCTCACTGAATACGCGAAATCCAAAAACGTCCCTCTCTGCGGCAAGGATTTTAAAACCGGCCAGACGATGATGAAGACCATCCTCTCGCCCGGTTTCAAAGCCCGCATGCTCGGCCTCGACGGCTGGTTCTCCACGAACATTCTCGGCAATCGCGACGGCGAAGTCCTCGACGATCCCGGCTCCTTCAAGACAAAAGAAGAATCCAAGCTCGGCGCGCTCGAATACATCCTGCAACCGAAGGTCTACCCCGAGCTTTACGGCAAGTTCACGCACAAAGTGCGCATCAACTACTACCCGCCGCGCGGCGACAACAAAGAAGGATGGGACAACATCGACATTTTCGGGTGGCTTGGCTACCCGATGCAGATCAAAGTCGACTTCCTTTGCCGCGATTCGATTCTCGCTGCGCCCATCGTGCTCGATCTCGCACTCTTCATGGACCTGGCCCACCGCGCCGGCATGCACGGCATCCAGGAATGGCTCAGCTTCTATTTCAAGAGCCCGATGTGCGCTCCCGAGCTCTATCCCGAGCACGATCTCTTCATTCAGCTAATGAAGCTCAAAAACACGCTTCGCTGGATGATGGGCGAAGAGCTCATCACGCACCTGGGGGCCGAGTATTACGATTAATCTTCAGGCCCGTGCCAACTGAAGGAACTCCATAGCTGCGACGCAGGCGTGATCCACCTGAGGCATCACGCTGCATTCTTCTTCCGTTCTTTTCCGGCGGACGGAACGCCGTCCAGCGTCCATGAGGCCTGTTCTCATTCAGTAATACAGGAACCATAGTATTTTCCCCGTACGGAAAAGCGTGTACCCTCGCCCTGATTCATGGCTGCCGATAAGATCAACGTCCTTATGGTGGATGATCAGCCTAGCAGGCTCCTCACCTATGAGGTTATGCTCTCCGAACTCGGCGAAAATTTGATCCGCGCCGGTTCCGCCAACGAGGCGCTCGATTGCCTCTTGCGAAACGAAATAGCCGTCGTCCTCACAGACGTAAATATGCCCGGACTCGATGGCTTTGACTTGGCTGACAGTATTCGCGGCCACCCGCGCTTCCAAAACACGGCCATCATTTTCATTTCAGGCGCTCATATTACGGACACGGACCGGCTTAAAGGCTATAAACACGGTGCGGTCGACTACCTTTTTATCCCGGTCATTCCTGAACTTCTCCGCGCAAAGGTCCGGGTATTCGCCGATCTCTACCGCAAGACACGCAAGCTCGAGATGCTCAATGCGGACATGCAACGCGTTTCCGCCCGAATGATCGCCGCACAGGACGAGGAACGCCGCCGCATCGCCCGCGAACTGCACGACGGCTTGGGCCAGGAACTGACTCTCGTCAAACTCCTGATCGATAGCATGCATTCGCCGGACGCTCGCGCCAGTGAAGCTAGCGATGCGGTCGAGGCGGCCCTGCAGCAAATCCGCAGCATCTCTCATCTCCTGCATCCACCGCTTCTCGACGAACTCGGACTCGAATCGGCCGTTCGCTGGTATGTCCAGGGCCTCACAAGGCGCAGCGGCATCGAGACCTCGCTTGAGATCGAGCCGGTCGATTTTCCCCGGCTGCCGCCGCAGCTTGAAAACACCGTCTACCGCATAATTCAGGAGGCCCTCACCAACGTCTTCCGTCACTCCGGCTCAAAGACCGCTTGCGTGAAGCTTAAGATCAGTGATGGATCCGTCGCCGTCTCTGTCCGCGATAGCGGCAAAGGAATTCCAGGCGAAATTGCAACGTTCAAGCCCGGCAGCGTCGGCGTGGGCGTCGGCGGAATGCGTCAGCGGGTCAAGGAATTCGGTGGCGAGCTGAAACTGTTGAATGCCGATCCGGGCACCCTTCTTGAAGTGACGATCCCACACGTTATCGCCCTAGCCCATTCCCTCTCGGTCGCTACTCACTGAGCAGATCTCGATCCGCTGGTGGAGAGTCCGACTGTATCCCCAAAGACACATCTGCGGTGATTACGGAGCGGCTGCGCCAGAACCATGCTTAGGCCGATATCCGTTGGCCACCCGCACGCAAATTCATCTGGTGTTGTGAAGCTAGCCCTATTGGATCGTCAGAACGGCGGCGTCTCCAGCTTTTCGGTAGGGGTTGCTCTTGGATGCACTCTTGGGCGCAGATTTGGCGGCCTTGGGTGCGGAAGCCTTCGCCGGAAGCGTCTTCGCAACCGATTTCGACGGCGCGGAATAGAGGCGGTGATAGATGGAGGCGTTGCGGGTGATGATCTCCACGTATTCGCGCGTCTCTGTGAACGGAATCGAATCGACAAATTCAGGCACGTCCCGATATGGGGTGGTGGTCCATTGCGTGATGCGATCTTCTCCGGCGTTGTACCCAGCGAGTGCGGCTTCGACGCTGCCAAAGGTCTGCTTCAGCCACGCGAAATAAGCCGTGCCAAGGCGGACATTGTAGTCGGCCTCGAGCAAGCGGGATAGCGAATAGCGGACGTGCTGCTGCCTGGCCCATTTGCGGCCCGTTTCGGGCAGCAATTGCATCAGGCCATAGGCATCCGCGTCAGAAACCGCATCGGGGTCAAACGCCGACTCCTGGCGCGACAAGCCGGCAATCAGCATCGGGTCCAATTTGTTGTGTGCGGACCAACGCAGGATCGAAGATTTATCCGGCAGCGGGTACGCCGCTTCCCATACAGCGCGTGGGACTGTGTCATACGCGCGGTATTCCAGTTGAGGATAAACCGTCCGGAGCGTGACAATTGCTGCGCCGAATTTTTTCGCAGCGACATCGGCTTGCGCGGCTTCGACAAGCAATTTCGGTTCGCCGGTTGCAGCGTAGGCTGCACGCAACTCCAGGTCAGCAGAAGAATCGAAGGCGATGGAGCGCAAAGCGTCCGCGCGCGCTTGCCAGTGGGCCGCGGCGGCCGGAATTGTGTCACTGACCGCAGCGGCCGGAGGAATCGCAGGAATTGTCGCCAGAACGTCGACGACAGCCGTCGGACCGGGACCGAGGTGCGCGCGGCGCTCTGCCGCGGCCATATCGAAGAAGTTGCCCGGGTAGCGCTCGGCTAGTTTGGCGTAATAAGAACGGGCAAGGTCTTTCTCATCGGCTTTTTCAGCGAGGCGCCCAAGCCAATAGAGAGCGTCCGGCGTAAACAGCGAGCCGGGGAATCGGCGCAAATGTTCGGTGAGGAGCTCAGTGGCTGCCGGATCGCGCTTTAGGACGGCAGTCCACGCGACGCGCCATTGCGCGGCCGCCGCGTGCGAAGACGTAGGGAATTGCTGCTCGTCGCGCCAATAGAAGCTCGATGCCTGATCTCGATCGAGGTTCACCCAATAGTAGTTCCCTGCCAGGAACAATGCATTGTCGGCCCAAACGCTCGACGGCGCGCGAGAGGCGGCAGCTTCGACGGCCTGCTTCATGTGTGTATCGTCTTGCAGCGCTCGATAATAATCCGCGACGGCGTAATCGCGTTCGGCGTCGACATCTGGATCGCTGATCTGCATAGCACCCAGTTCGGTGGTTCCGGCACCGAGGGCAACGCCGCATTCCATGATGCGAACTTCAGCACGCTCGCGGCTCGTACCGGTGAGCTCGGGAAGTATCTCCGAATACTGGGTGCGCGCCTCGCTCCACTGGCGGTCGTTAAAAATTGATTCGACGTGCGCAAGACGAGTCTCGATCGGGATGGCCGGAATCTGATTGCCAAGGCTGCCGCGCAGAAAATCGAGTTTGTTCCAGGCTTCTTTGCCCTGATTGCTCACCGGATAATGTGTGTAAATCGAAAGATAGTCGGCAGCGGCCTGCGCGGGCTGCTGTGCAGCTTCGTGAGCTTCGCCGCGCAAGAGAAGGAGCGCGGGGCGCTCCGGTGTGAGGGCGTAACCGTCAAGCGCCTCTATGGCAACTGCGGGCTGATTCGCAGCCATGGCCGCCTCGGCGAGAATCTGCAGAGCCTGCTCCGTCATCACGGAATCCGGATAGGTCTTGCGAAACTCCTGCATCTCGGCAACGGCCTGCGTACTGTGCTGCTGTGCGAACTCATTCTGCCCTCGCCAATAAAGGGCGTAGTCACCGAGCAGCGGATCGCTCTTGGCTCGATCAAACCATTTTGCGGCGTCAGCGTAATGCTGGCGGGAATAGTCGAAATAACCGAGAGCGAGCGCGGCGCGAGCGCCTTCGACGCCGGAGGATTTTGCGTTTGCCATCGCGCTAAGTCGCGAATATGCGAATCCGGGCGACTTCCCTTTCAGCGCGCGAGCGAGCAGTTCGAGTTGTTTCGCTGCAGCACTGCTATTCGAATGCCTTGTCGGGACGGACTTACCGCTGTGAACGCGTTTGGCGGAAGCATCCGGTTTATGCGTCCGCGCAATCGCCGCGGGCGAACACACCAGCAGAAAAATGAGAGCACGCCGAAGATTTCTTCCGGAACACCGCACGCTCAAATCGTACCGCTTGCATAACCGGGCGCAAGTAAAACTTTTTACAGCCGGAAGGAAAGAAAAAAGGAATGTGACTTGCCGGGAACTAGTGCCGGAGCACGGCTGAGGGGTAGGGATATTCGCCGAGCGCAGCCCGGTCTCCCCCGGCGAGGATCTCGAGCAGCCAGTGATGGAAGTAATCCACGGGATGATCGGAAATCGCGCGGAAGCGCCGGTCATATTCCTTACGAGCTTTGTCGAGGTCCACACGAAGTCGCTCACAAATATCTTTATTCTGGCGGCCGGACTCAACATCTTTGGGCCGCAATAGTTTGATGTCTTGCATGGCCACTTTGGCTACCCGGTTGGCCCGGCGATGCAGGTCCTGCAGTTCGGGCGGCAGGGCCGCAATATCGAAGACTGGGATTTCCTTGGCCGGGGGCTCGATGAAGCCCTCGACGATATGATCCTCCGGAGCGACCGGTTCAGGGACCGGCTGAGGCGGTGGGGCAGAAGCAACCTGCGGTTGATGATCGATTTTAAGGGCTTTTTGTGGCGCCACTTGAGCCATTTCTGGCTCTTTTTCCTCAATTAAAGGCGCCATTTCGGCCGAAATTGGCCGTTCCGCGGGTTCGGAAAGCTCAACTTCGGCTTCAGATGTCGGGTGGCCGACGGGCATCGAAGCGTAGGGTGCAGCCTCGGCAACCGCCGCGCCGGCACCATTGGACGCGCCATCCGCGTCGCGTGGATTCAGCGCAACTGCAACAAAATTCGAGAGTACCGACAGTCCGGCGGCAAGAGCAGCTGCAGCCGTCTGGGCACGCAGCATCGCCGGAAGCGCATTGCTCGGTTTCGTCGAGGCGCAGGACGCCACCAGATCCGCATAGGCCTGGTGCAGTTCATCCGCCGTCCGCTGCAGTGGCGCGAGATTATCGCGCAATGCCCGCGAAACGGCTTCTTCGAGCGCACGCTCGAGCGAACTCCGCTGTGGGGTCAAAGGAAATCCTGTCCTCTCAATCGATTATGGAAATGCGGCGGCGGAGCGTCAACTGACTTCCCGGCGGGCGTTTCGCAAAGCGCAAGAGGAGTACGGCGGCGCGAAAAAAAGGGGCAGACGTGAGAGTCTGCCCCTTTTGAATCAGTGGCTTACGTTCTTGCTCTACTGCCCGGACGCAGTCACGTACCGCTCCATCGGGAAGCCGAACGCATACACTGTGCCATCATAGGTGGCGATGTAGGTTTGGCCCAGGCTCGTCCAGATGCCGGCGTTTGCGAATGACGTGATCGCTGCGCCGCTGGACCATAGCTGTTTGCCCGTAGACGAATCGAGCGCGTACATGATCGCGGGAACCGACTGCTTCGCGCGCTCCGCGGCCGACATTGACTTGCCAGCGGCAGGATAGTACTCACCGCTGGATGCGGTGAACATTACTCCGTTGACAATCACCGGCGGTATCGGCGAGATCATGTCCTGCGAGGCCCACGCAGGCGTGAGGGACGCCTTGGCTCCTTCATCCGTCACTTTGAGAGCCACAAGGCCGCCATTGGTCACCTTGCCGTTACCGGAGACGCCCGATGGGCCGGTGCCCACGAACGGCTCTACGATCCAATCTGCCTTGTCTTCGTCCTGCCACGCGGCAAGCGCCGTCGGCGCATACTCGGTTTTGGCGGTTGAAAACGCCGACGAGACGAACATGGGCGTCTTGTGATCGCTGCCACCCAAAGAAGCGGCATCGAGCAAATAGACCCGGCCGTCCTTCGCAGCGGCGGCGACTAGTTCCTTATCGCCGTGTTTGACGATCGTGGGCCCGGACGTGAAGTCGGCGTTCGGAGCGGTAAACCAGTCTTTCACCGTGAGTGTTTTCGGAGCGAGCGCGACGATCGCGTTGGAGTAGGCCGAACCGGCCGCCCCCTTCCCTACGGCCACAAACAGTGTGCCGTCGGCTGAAAAAGCAGGATCGCCCACCGGGCTCGCGCCAGTTTCGAAATGAGTGATTGGTTTGGCATCGTCAGCCAAATTGATGGCCCACACGCCGTTCTTGACGCCGCCGCAGTTGTTCGACGTGGCTGCGTAAACGACGTATGAATGCCACTTGTCGTTGTTCTCCGGAATGGCGATCAAGTCAGACGCGTGCGCATTGGGAGCCAAGAACTTCACTGGAGCCTGCAACTCGACGCCGGAGCCATCGGCGACAGTATGAAGGACGCCATCGCTGGTAAGGACGTAGAAACCGCCGCCAGACCCGAAGCGCCCGCCGCCAAACGGAACTTTGTAAGTAGGCGGTCCCACAGGTCCGCGAGCCGGGCCACGGAAGCCACCACGCGAGCGAACCACCAAGTCGTCCGGCAAACCCTCACCGGGCTGTCCTACATAGCCTTCGTAAGCGGCACCACCTCTTCCCGCCAACGCAGCGCCCCCTCTCGCTGCAGGAGGTGGTGGAGGTTCGAGGTTCACGGGCCGGCTGCTGTTCGCAGTCATGCCGCCGGGACACGCCATCGTACTTGTGGCTGGAACACTTACATCAAAATGCCGAGTCCAGCCGGCGATTCCCGTGTCGTTGTCGACGGTCGTGAGCGTGTTGTTGGTGCTGTTGATCACGTTCAGCGGCTTTGTCAGGCCGCCGCCGGACGTATTCGCGCCGATGACGGACGCGAGTTCGCGAGGCTGATTATTGACTTTGATCTTCCATTGGAGCTTGAAGCCGCCCTTCTCGAACGCATCTTTTGAAATGAACCGATCGGTTTTTACCCATGAGGTGCGCTGGGCATCGACGCCGCTCGTGTTGTATTCGGTGCCGCCGCCACGGATAAATTGAGCATAGCCCACGCCCGCACCGATGATCGTGGCGACGAACCCGACAGCCAGAGTTTTCTTCATTTTCGATCTACGCATTTTCTTGGCCTCCCTTGACGTTGTCTGGTTCATGGCTGCCTCACAGTCCGAAGCAATAGACATCGCCGCTAAAGGTTGGGACGTATATACGGCCGTTGGCAACAGTAATGCCGACGAAATGGCTGAACGAAGTGATCTGATCGCCGCTGGACCAAAGGACTTTGCCGGTTTGCCCGTCGAGAGCGTAAAGCGTGATATGACTCGAGCCCTTGACGCGTTCGGATGACTGACCCGCTGGAACCACCGGGCTCTTGTCGTCGTACGAGCGATCCAGGTCTCGCTGGTGCGTATCTTCGCCGCTGCCGTAAGCGAAGACCACGCCATTGGCGACGACTGCATCATCCGCTTTCCGCATGTTGACCGATAGCCAAGCGGGCGTGAGCTGCCACTGGCCGTCTTTCTCCTCGACCTTGTAGGCGGCGACACCGCCATCGACGGGGCGACCGTATTCAATCGGGGCGTGGAAATCGCGGCTGACTGGTCCCCAGAACGGAACCAGGACCCACTGATTGCCCTGTTGGTCCTGCCAGGCAGCCATGGCGCCCCAGACGCCTTGCGAATCCCAGGTCTGGTCGTCATTGCAAAGAAGCGGCGAACGATAGAGCGCGGTCTGGTGATCGGCGCCACCCAAATGATCGCGATCGAGCAGCCAGAGACGGCACTGCTTGCTCGATCCGACGAGGAAATGCTTGCCTTTGTAGTCGAAAGCAATCGGGCTCACGTTGATGTCCAGATCGCGGCCGTGCATCCAGTTGGCGTCCGGCGGGCCGTAGTAGCCGGCCAGCTGCAATTCCTGGCTGCCGTCGGGCTTGACTGCGACGATGGCGTTGCCGAGTTGCTTTTGCTCAGGATAGAAGTTGCCGTCGCCAGTGCCCAAGTACGCGGTGCCGTCCGGCGTGACTGTTACGCCGCGGCGTCCCCAGAGCCCTCCGCCAGCAGGCAGGAACACGCTCGCCTTGTTGGTAGCAAGATTGAAGGCGTAGAAGCCGTTCTGGTTGCCGCCGCAGCCCTGCGTATTGCTTGTGTAAATCGTGCCGTTAACCAGATTGAGGGCTTGTGGCTTGGCGTTGGATGGCATGAACTTCTGCGCGGGCGCGACTTCTTTACCATCGGCGACATTGATCTGGCGCAAGCGGCCATCCCACGAAACCGTGTACACCGTGAATTTGCCGGGAGTGTCCGTAGGGCCGACTACTGGTTCGTCCGTCTGGCCTCCTGGACAGAGAGCGCCGCCCCCACGAGCGCCTTGCGGCGGAGTGTAGGTGCTATCAAAGTGAATATGCCAGATCTGCTCGCCTTCGGAAACGTCGATGCCGTAGAGATCGTCGGATATACCGGCGACGATGGCGATCTGTTTCGTGCCGCTATCCGTCTTCACTCCGGAAACGACAAGCGGATTGAAGATGTTGTGCATCTCGCGCGGAGTGCTATCGAGATGCGTTTTCCAAAGGAGCTTGAGGTTTTTCACGTTTGAGCTGTTGAGGGTCGTCTCGCCTTTGATCCAGCCGGTGCGACTCGAATCTCCGCCTTCGGTAAGCCAGTCCGTTGCTGCGCACGTAAGACATGTGCCGATTAAAGCCAATGCCAAAACAAGTTTTCGCATTCGCAATCCCCCCGAATGTTTCACTTCCAAATCCCGACGACGCCAGCTCGGCC
>DATEME010000474.1:0-5725 GCA_035275865.1 Candidatus Acidiferrales bacterium
ATCCATGATTTTGTTCAGTCGCCTGGGCTTGTCGAACGCGCCATCAGGCGCGGGCAATGCCGGGAGGGATTTCGCGGTGCGTTGCATGTGTGCCGCAACCATGGGCCGTAACACGGCGATCGCGGCCTCCAATTCCTCGTCCGAAAGCGCCTTAACAGCTTGAGAGTGCTCAAGTTTCAGTTCTTTGGGGACCAGCATGGCGCAAACCCGCAGATATGCTGCCGGCGTTTCCGTCCGCACCCTCGCGATGGCTTCTGGACCCCATTCACGAAAATCCTCCAACAAAGCCTCAACGAACGCCTTGCTGAACATGTGACGAGTACGCTGCGCATTCCCGCCGAGGTTTCCAGACGACCCCTTCGCGAATTGCCCGTTTTGCTTTCGCTCGATGACCTGATTGGACATTATGTGAGCGCCTGTTTTGTAGGAGCTACGTACCGGATTCTCGGTAGAGAAGCGAGAGACGTCCGATCACGCAGTGATGTGCGGCGAGGGACCCGTGTCCAACCCCTTGCGAGCCCGTGGGGCGACGAAAAAGCGCTAAGGCGCGTATCTGTCGGCGCGCGCGACAAAGTTGGTTCACGGCCAACGACTTGCGAATCCGCGTGACACGTCACGGCATGGGAGTTGCGCGTCACCCTTTGGCCTGCGAATTGGTCTCCGCCAGCAAGCGCCGGGGCTCCTCAAGGCTCCTGCTTGAACCACGGCTCGGGCGGTGCGGTGCGGAGCGCCGTGACACGTCACCGTTTTGCCGTTGCGCGTCACTATTCACATCGCTTGAATTGGATTTCGATCTAGATACTGACCGAGCGCGACTGCAACGGCCGTTGGGTTTTGCCGCTCGCTCGCATCTAAGAGCCCATACGCAACTAGCGCAGAGATTTCATCTTCGTACAGGTGGACTGGGGTGAATCGGAGCCCGACCTTCCTTAGGTAGCGGTGCCGGCGCATACGCTCAGCGCCGGAACCGAGTGTTGCCTTGGTAGTGTCGTTGTCCATTGCACTATTCCCGGCGCTCGACTTGCTAGATTCTAGCCTGAAGGATCTTTGACAAAACGAGTGCAACAGTGAGAAGCCGCCGCGTCAAGCGGCGGCAAGCAAATCGACGACTTTCTGGATCGCTGCATCAGCACGGTGGTAGGCTGCCTCGAACCTGCTATCGGGTCGATGTCGGGCATCGGGTTGATGATGGAAGCGGCTGTTGGCGAGGGGCCCGCACAGACGTTTGTGAAAGAACAGGAATAGGAGGCCGACCTCAAGGCCTTTGGTGGTGAGGCGGTAAGCATAACGTGATCCGTCACGCTCAAGGAGGGCATGACCCTTGAGCTTGCGCAGGTCATAGCGCAGCTGGTTCAGGCGATAGCCCCTCTCCGAGAGGCCGAAGGTGGTCAGGACGGCCTCATGGATCTGCTTGGCCGTCCAGCCACCGACGTGCGTTCCACCGTGCAAAAGGACTTCCATCAGCCGGATGATGCGCGTCTCGTGGATCTTGATGCCGGGATAGCGCACCGAGCCGATGGTGATCGGCAGGGCGATGCGCTGCAGGAGCGGAAAGTCCACGTGAACGTTGAGCCACTGGGCCTGGAAGGACGCGAAACGGCTGGTGATGGCCTGCAATTTCTCCCGGACGGCTTCGAGATTGTCCAAGCCCTTCCTGAGCCCGAAGTCCTTGAGGTTGTTGGAGCAGAGTTCGTTGCGCAGCAACGTCGAGAACTTCTCGTACTGCTTCAGAAAGGCGTGCTTGAAGTAGGCGCGATAGACATGATGGCCATGCTCAATTTGGTCGATGACGGTGGCGAGCTTGCCGGACATCTTGCGATGTAGTCGTTGCCCGAAGATCTCGGAGATCTTATGGGCTGTCAGCCGCCACAGCCCCAGCTCACAGCTTCGCTCGAAGAGCTTGTGGATGGGGAAGTTACGTTTGAAGATGAAGTTGCGGCAGTATTCGATCTGCGAGATCGAATAGAAGCGCGAGAGATTGATGCGCTTGCGCTCCTTGACGGAGAACTTCGGCCCCAGGATCAGGGTCCAATAGTCAAGCCGCTCGCGGATGATGGCGGGGCTCAATTTGTCTGCGGCCGCCTGTAGGGCGGCGACATCGTCAACAGCGAGGAAGGCGTTGTCGTTCTTGCGAAAGCCGATTTGGGCTCGATTGAGCTCTTGCTCGATGTAGCTGTGGCCGTTGAGGTAATACGTCGTCTGGAAGGGAAAGAAGGTCGCCACACGCATGATCATGGGGCCGAGGACTTCGTCGCGGATGTAGAAGTAGTTGTGCGTGAAGCGGCTCTTCTGGTGGGCCAAGATGCGGTGATTGGGATCTTTGGTGGGAAACTTCGGCACGGTGACCCGAAAGCTTGGTCCCTGCTCCATGCTCTTGAAGATGAAGTACGCGCCGTAGGCATCCTTCTTCACCATGCGGCGCAGCCAAGGCTGAACAAAGTCCTCTTTGCGCACGCCCTTCTCGGCCCATTGGATCGGGATGTCATGATTGCGGGCAAAGGCCTCGACCCAGTTCTGGTAGTCGGTGGTCCGCTGGCTCAACAACTCTTTGCTCACCACCGGAGCGCCGACGACCTGGCGAAAGAAGAATACGACCTGCTCTGGGCGTGACAGACCGCTCAAATAGCCATGGATGACAATGCGATCGAAGCAGTGATAAACGAACACGAGAAGATCGCTGAACAGCTTGGTGAAAAGCTCCATGGCAGCCCCCCGAAGACCCATCGAGCGTGGACCGGGCAAGCGCATGGTTGACGGCAAGGATTTTCATCTCGCCGATGAGGTACGCCACATTCAACGTTGCGCAGCCAGACACGACGGACGAATCGTTACCGTCGGGCAGCTTATCTTCTTCTCGACTCAAACGGGGGATGCCTGGCTGCTCGATAAAGAGAATGGGCTCGCCGCGCAGCTCGCACGGGACGGGGACCCCAAACCCATCCATATCGAAGAGACCGATGCGAACTTCTCCATCGAGTGGAAGGGTCGCTACCGCATCGAGGGTGCGGCATTCGTGTACGTTGACCCCAAAACGGGAGGGACCAGAACCATCCTGGGATACCCGACGCAGCGAATGCAGCACGCCGGGCGAGGTTGCTAAAATTTCAAATATGTTTGGCTAGTAATCAGTACGCCGGAACGCAATAACCGATGATGCAGATTCCGCTGTACTGCTCGCAGCGGATAAGGGCTTGCCATTTGGCATCGGCGACAAAGTAGGCGCGACCGTAACCAACCGAGCGCGCTCCGACAGCTTGGCACACGAAGTAGGGTCCTGGGCCGTAGCCATAGCCCGGTCCGCCATAAGGGGTTGGAGAATATCGACGATAAGCTGAACGGGTATAGGTTGGAGAAGGGCCGTAAGCTGGAGGAGCGGTATAGGCTGGAGGAGCCGGAGCGTATTGTGCATTCGTCGCCTCTACCCCAACGGCCGTAGCCACGATGGCCACGCTAGCGATAGCAAACAGAGCGCGCTTCATGATTTACCTCCCTTTGAAGAACAACATGCGGAGAAGTGCTGGTGGCCGCAAGCAGGGAAAGAGCGACCAGCTCCCGTAGACCTGGCGCCATATCCAAACTGTTTGCGAATTGAACGCGGGTAAAGTAAGCGCCCCAAGCAAAAATGCGTGCTTTTGATGGTGAAGTTGCAATCGCCGTTGCCCCATTTTATTTAGCCCGCATGTTGCAGCGTACCCTCCCGAGCGGCTTCATTGCGCCGTGCCTCCCCACCCGAGCCCGCGCACTGCCGTCCGGCGGTGCGTGGCTGCATGAGATCAAGCACGACGGCTTCCGCATCATCGCCCGCAAGGATGGTGGTGAGCGCGTGCGGCTCTACAGCCGACCCGGCAATGACTTCACCGGCCGCTTCCCGCCGATCGTCGAGACGTTGGCTGGCTTGCGCGCGCGCTCATGCATCATCGACGGTGGCTCAAGATGAAGAACCCAGCGGCGTCGGCGGTGAAGCGGGAAGCGGAAGAGGACTGGAGCTAGAACATGGACGTACAAGCACGATTTTCCCGAGTTTGGTGCCCCACCTGCAATAAAAAACAGCCGATGATATTCGACGTGATGAAAGCGAACGATGCCGCCGACATCGTCTGCAACGAATGCAAGTCGGTCATCGCAACGCTGCACGGGCCGAGCGCCCACCGGGCTGGCGTGCGCACCGACAGGACCGAGAAAGCACGGGCAATGGCGGGCCAGGAAATAGACCGTCTGAGTGACCCATCAGCAACCGAGGAAGAACGGCAACGCCGCAAGCGGCGGCTTCTCAAGGGGCCCAAAGAGTTCCGAGATGTTCGCAGCAAATGGGGTAAAAAAGGGCGGAGATGACCACGACGAGAACTCACTTCACCTTCCGCCGTCGACAGCTGGACGCCGGACGGCGAAAGCATCGTGGAGCACATCGCCGGCGTCGAGGACTATCAGGTCGCACTCGTCATCTTCCGCGCCGCCTGCCAACGCTGGCCGGGCACGCCCATTATTTGCGCCAGGGCGCACGCGTGATTGAGGATAGTTTAATCGCAGCAACGTAAAGCTTAACGCTCCACATCATCCTGAGGCGCGACACCGTAGGCGCACGACTGGCCGGGCCTGATAGCGCTTGTGGTGGTGTTCCCGCCTTGGCGCGACGTCGTCGGTAAGCCGCCTGACAACTCGACGAGATAATTTGGCGCACCACGATAATCGAACAAACATCAGACCTAGGGAAGCGGTACATGATGACCGCTGGAATGCGGTTCCAATATCAAACTATCGCCGTCTAGATGAATGGCGCGGCCTGATAACAGCAAACTGCCGCCGCAAAAGAACCGCCGTTAAGTTATGAGCTTGAGCGCACGGGAGGAGCTTCAGAAAACCCCGCTCCTCAGCAACGATGGCAAATGCGCCTAAACGCATGGGGGAAGGGCTCAATGGAACGAAGCTGTTTTTGATAGAGCTGCTGCTGCGATGACGACAAGCAGGGGGGCGCAAAATGAACATCGATCTAGACAGTTGGGAAGCAGGTTATGCGGACGGACAGCGCGGACGTCCGCCCCAATGCGCGATTGATCTCGATCAAGTGTCGTATTCGAGCGGTTTCTGCCAGGGTTGCGCGTGGCGAGCGCAGTCGCCCACGAAGAGGGGCACGCAACCTCTGGAAATTCTGTAAAATCCGTAGGACGAAGCGCTGGCGCAGCCTCGGCGGGCGGTACAGCACAGCGCGGGGCCCCCCCTCCCCCTATCCCCCATTGATGGGGCGGAAAAATTTCTCAGAAAAAAGGCCCCCGGCAAAAAAATCTGGGCGTGAAATTTTTCCGGCAGCCGGGGAAATCGCTTGGCGTATGGCGCAATCGGGACGACGGACAGCCGTCGTGGAAAGACGTTTGGGTTGGCGGCTCGTGTCCGAACATCGCCTGTATGCCAAGTAGTAGACCGCCGGGAGGCGATGCTGGGCTGCAAAGGCGATGATGAGATCACGATGGACCGTGGCCGTGACGTCGGGGATTACCACCAGGGCACCGTTCGCGTCACCGAGGTCATTCCCGTAGGACATGAGGTCGCCGGCCGCGACGAACATGCGGTTCGACGGCGCAAGCGCGAGATGGTGGAACGCCAAGTTACGAAGCACTTGCAGCTTTACCGGACGAGCGACCCTCGTCGAGAACGCGACGGATATTGAGCGTGCCATCGGGTCCTTCGTCAGCGCGCCGCGTGTTTCGGCAGGCCGCACCCTATGTTGACC
>DATEME010000475.1:0-10748 GCA_035275865.1 Candidatus Acidiferrales bacterium
CGGCATGTTGTGCCTGATCATCGCGGAGTCCGCCATCTTTGCGATTTTCGTTGCGGCCTACGTCTTCTACATAGGCAAGAGCGTCACAGGGCCAACGCCCGATCAGATCCTCACGGTCCCCGTGATCGCGACAATTTGCCTTCTCTCGAGCAGCCTCACGATGCATTGGGCCACCGCGGCGCTTCGCAAAGGCAATCTGATCGTGTTCAATCTTTTCTGGATCGCCACGTCCACGCTCGGCGCGATTTTTTTGGGCGGCACGGTGCGCGAGTGGCGTCACCTGATTTTGCACGAAGGATTCACCGTCAATACGAACCTCTTCGGCACAACTTTTTACTCCCTGGTCGGTCTGCATGCTTCGCACGTTGCCGTCGGCCTTATCGCGCTTGGCACAGTGATGATTCTCTCGCTATTGGGAAAAGTGAGGGCCGAACGCGCAGAGCGATGCGAAGTTCTCGCGCTCTATTGGCACTTCGTTGATGCAGTTTGGGTCGTGGTTTTCACGGTGGTTTACGGCTTAGGCCGATAGAATGGAAGAGCCATGAATCCAAACGCCGAGTCGTCGCGAACGCCGAGTATGCCGGAACGGGTGCAGCTCCCCAAGCCGACTGGGTGGCCGCTGTTGCTTGCTCTCGGCATCGCCTTGATGGCGACGGGTCTTGTAAGCAAAGAGGCCGTTACCATCGTCGGCGCGATCCTTGCTGTTGTTTCTTGCGTCGGCTGGTTTTCGCAGATACTGCCGTTCGAGCGTCACGAGACGATTCCAGTCGTCGCGCGAAAGATTGAAATCGCAAGTTCGCGCCGCGAAGTAGCGCGCATTCAAACGCAAATCCCCGTGCGTGCGCGCCTGCCGCTTGAGATTTATCCCATCTCTGCCGGCATAAAGGGTGGCCTTGCGGGCGCCGTCGCCATGGCGCTGATGGCGATGTTCTATGGCGTCGTTAGCCATCGCAGCGTGTGGTATCCGATAAATTTGCTCGGTGCGGTGGTCTACGCGCGCGTTCAAGTCACGGCACAGGAGATGGAGGCGTTTCACGCAGGGCTCTTGTTGATCGCGATTATTTTGCACATTACGACATCTTTGCTCGTTGGCCTGCTTTACGGCACGCTCCTGCCCATGCTCCCCAGGCGCCCGGTCATGCTCGGCGGCCTGTTCGCGCCGCTCGCGTGGACGGGACTCTTGCACAGCGTGCTCGACATCGTCGACCCGGCTCTGAACCAGAACATCGATTGGTGGTGGTTTCTGGCGTCGCAAATCGCGTTTGGCCTCGTCGCCGGGCTTGTCGTCGTGCGGCAGCATCGCGTCCCCACGTGGCAGTATCCTCTTGCTGTGCGCGCCGGCGTCGACACTCCCGGCGTCACAGACGAGGGCAGCTACAATTCGTAAATGCGGCAGGCTGCTCTAGCGATCGGCTCGATTCCATGTGATTCTCCGAACCGCTGTGCCCTCGGACGCGAATGATGCTTTCTCCTTCGCAAGCGATTCTTCTTTCGTGGACATTTCCGCCGGTCGTCACGGCCTTGAATCTGCTCGCCGCGCTTCTCTACCTTCGCGGCTGGCTCGCGCTCCGGTCGATGCTTCCCGAAAAATTTGCGCCGTGGCGTGCCGTGAGCTTTTTTGCGAGTCTCGCTACTCTGCAAATTGCGCTGGCCTCGCCGATCGATGCGTTTGACGCCTTTTTCCTCACGGACCACATGATTCAGCACCTGCTTCTCATGATGGTCGTTCCTCCGCTGGTCCTTGTCGGCAATCCGGGCGTTCCTATGATGCGCGGCCTTCCTCGCGTAGCCCGACGCGCTGTGGGCTGGCTCCTGAAACACCCGCCGGTTTCGTGGATTGCGGACCTCATATCTCGGCCGGCGCTCTGCTGGCTGCTCTTCACGGTCGCGATGCTCGGCTGGCATTTGCCGCGGCCCTATGACTTGGCCCTGCGATCGTCTGCGTGGCACGAAGCTGAACACGCCACGTTTTTCCTCACGTCGATTCTGTTCTGGTGGCCTGTGATTCAACCGTGGCCTAGCCATGCGCGTTGGCCGCGCTGGAGCCTGATCCCATATTTGCTCCTCGCGGATTTCGCCAACAGCGGGCTCTGTGCGTTTCTCGTCTTCTCCGGCCGCATCTTTTACCCGTTTTATCTGCAATTGCCGCGCATCTATGGCCTCTCAGTGGAAAACGATCAAGTAATCGCGGGCGCGGTCATGTGGGCAATCGGTTCTCTTGCGTTCTTGATTCCAGCCGTGGCAATTGCCGTGAATCTGCTGTCGCCCTCGCGCCCAGGTGCGGCTGCGCGGCGGGGACCTCGCTCGCCGGCCACGTCCATGCGCCGTATTATTCTTCCCACTTTGATTTGCTTGCTCCCGCTCGCCGCTCTCGGCTATGGCTTCGGCCCAAGCGACTCAGTGGATATCGATGGCGACGTTCCGCTGATGCATGCAGCCGGCGGTCAACTCATTGTCACGGTCTTTGCACCGCCGCAGCCGCTTTCTACCGGCTCAAATGATCTCGCCGTACTGATACAAGATATGTTTTCGCGCGAGCCCATCAGCGACGCATCGGTAGAGCTCTCTGCGACGTGTAATGGCGAGTTCACCTGCGAGACGCAAGCCTCGCCGCGACCAGCGGCCAACAGACTGCTCAAGGCGGCCACACTGAATTTCTCCAAACCCGGCTCATGGGATGTCACAACGCTCGTGCGGAGCGGCGATCGGGAATTTGTCTTGCATTCCACAGTCGAAGTAAAATCAATAGTTTCGCAACGCTAGAAAATACAATTCGGGGGAAAAATGGCAGAAATACAGCCGTTTCGCGCATATCGGTACGACGCAAGGCGCGTCGCTTTGAAAGATGTTCTCACACAGCCGTATGACAAAATCTCACCGCAGATGCAGGAAAAGTATTACGCGGCCAGTCCCTACAATCTGATTCCGGTTGAGAAGGGACGAACGCAGGAAGGCGATTCGGCCGGAAACAACGTTTACACGCGCGCAGCGCAAAAGATACACGAATGGATCGCCGAAAAGGTTCTCGTGCAGGATTCCGCGCCGACGATCTACGTCTACACCCAGGAATTTCAGGTTCCCGGCACGCAAACCTGCCGCACGCGCTCAGGCTTCATCTCGCTTGTGCGCGTCGAGGATTATGACGCTAAAGTAGTGTTTCGTCATGAGCACACGCTCTCCGGGCCAAAGGCCGATCGCATTGAGCTGCTCCGCCGCACGGGTGCCCAAACTGGACAACTCTTCTTCCTGTACGAAGACCCCGCTCGCCAGGTCGACTCCCTGTTCGAAAACGTCACAAAACAGACGCCGGCGATCGAATTGCACGATGAATATGACACCATCCATCGTGTCTGGCCGGTGACGGACAAGCCGTTCATCGAAAAATTGCAGAAAGCTATGGCCGACAAGAAACTCATCATCGCTGACGGACATCACCGTTACGAAACCGCGCTCAACCTGCGCAACGAAGCGCGCGCACAATCCGGGAATCACGACCGCATGGCAGCCTCGGAATTTGCCATGGCAACGATCATCAACTCGCATTCGAAAGGACTCACGATTCTGCCCACGCATCGCATCGTGCGCTCTTCGAATTTCGAGTTCGAGAAATTCCGGAGCGACCTGCGCCCCTATTTCGATTGGTACTCGTATCCGTTCCAGAACGCTTCGGAGCGCGCCGCCAGCTACGCTGAATTTCGCAAGGACTTGGAAAGCCGCAGCGAGACGCGCCACGCCATCGGCGTTTATCCCGCCGCAAAAGGCGTAAGCGGTGCCTTTTATCTCTTTGTGCTGCGCAAAGGCGCGGACCTGGAAGCGCTGCTTCCCGATCTTTCCCCGGCGCAGCGAACTCTCGACGTGGTCTTGCTCCACCGTCTGCTGCTCGAGAAAGGCTTGGGAATCACGGCGGAGGCTGTCGCTGCGGAGAAGAACATCACCTACGAGCGCGAGATGGATGCGGCCATCGCTCACGTCGATCGAGAAGAGGCTCAGCTCGCCTGCTTGTTGAACCCGGCGCGAATGGAACAGGTCTCAGAAATTGCTCTGGGCGGTGACGTGCTGCCGCAAAAGTCCACGGACTTCTACCCGAAGCTTCTGAGCGGTCTGACAATCTATAAAGTGGAAGGGCGCGTAGGATAGCCGCGTCCGTACAGAAAAAAGCGCGGTCCGGCTGCAAAGCCAGACCGCGCCGGAATTTCACTAAAGAATTACTTTCCGAAGCTCTGGATGGCGGCGGCTTCGCTTTCGTAAGTGTCGAATACCGTCATTAGCTTCGTCACCTGCAGCACTTCCTTGAACTTTGCGCCCAGGTTGGCCAGCTTCAGGGCCGCCCCTTGGGAGCGCGCGCTGTGGAAAGTCGCTACCAAAGTCCCGAGCCCCGCGCTGTCGATGTACGTCACATTGGCCAGATTGAGCACGATCTTCTTCTTGCCCGACGCCAGCAATCCCTTCACTTTTTCGCGGAACGAGTTGCTCTCCTCGCCCAGTACGATGCGTCCTTCGATGTCCAGCACGGTTATCCCGTTTACGTCTCGCTCTGCCATTCTCAGTGCCACGTTAAAGCCTCCTGGAACTGCAAGATTACCTCTGAAATTGAACTTGAAAAGCCCTCGCGCTCGTCAGTAAAAATCCGAGCAGGACATGTAATAGCCGCAAGCCGAGCAAATCATCTTGCAGCTTCGTGCCTCAAGCTTGGCCGAGCAACGCGGGCAATAGCTCGCGGCCAACTCGCGTGTCTCGTGCCGCCCGGCGCCCGCGTTTCTTGCCGACAGTTTCTCCGCTACAGGAATTCGCTCCGGTTCGCGCACCCTTCACCGCCTGATTCGGCCCGTTGTTTATAGCATACCCGGGCCGGAGCGCAAAGGCAGCGAATGCCTGAACCCGCTGGCCTTGTTGAGCGGCCGGGAAGGGTCGCCGCAGGTTTGTGCCGGCCTCCAACTGGCCAAGACAACCATAACGCTCGCACCCGGCGTCTGTTAAAATGAGGCGCGTTATGGCTAGCCCAAAGCCATCACCAGTTCGCAGCGCGTTTTTCTCTCTGATAGGTTTGTGTGCGGCAGGCGTATTGCTGGGCGGTTGGCCGGCGAAGGCGCAAAATCGCGGCCCTGTCATGCGGGCGCCCGTACAAGTCCGCCAGATGCCGGTTCGCGTGGCCCCAACAAGGCCCCAAGCCGCGCATATCGTATCCGCTGTGCCCGCCGTGCGCCCATTCGACGGCACGGTCGAGCGTTCGCAAAACCGCACCGTGACGCGGACCTTCCCGCGCGGCCACACAAACGGGAATCGCTCATTTCAAAATCGACCTGGATGCGCGTTCGGCACGAGCGCGCAACAGTTGCTCAGCCCGGTGCCGCCTTACGGCTTCAATTACGAGTACCTCAATGCAATCGACAAAGACCTGAACATTAAAGCCGTCATCGATCCCGCCACTCAGTTGGCATTGAGGGAAGCCGCCCGATTCGGGTGCTCGGGTTTCGCCGGAGGCGGCTACATCATCTGGGATGGCGGTGGCTACGCGCCGGTCGAGCAAGTAGAAGAGCAGCCGCAAGAGTCCGCTCCGGCATCGCAGCCGCAGGTCATCGTTGTGCAAGTGCCCGCCGCTGCACAGTCTGCGCCTGCCAAAGCTCCTGCCGCTGCGCAAACGGAAGAAGAGCAAGCTCCTCCCCTGCCGGACATCGGCCAGTTCATATTGGTGATGCGTGACGGCACCCAACTTAAAGCGGCCGCCTTCACGCGCTCAAACGACCAGATCATCTACATCACGCCGGATGGCGTGCGTCACAATATGGCTGTCACCGATCTGGACACCGATGCGACCCTTCGCGTAAATAGCGAGCGCGGCTCCCAGCTCCAACTCTCGTTATAAGGTGAATCCTGCCCGGATCTGCTGCTACTTGCCACTGGATTGCCGCGCTGGCTCCGGCATGTACAACCCCTCCTCGCCGGCTAGACCCGCGCGTTCAAACTGAATCGTGGTGTGCGTAATCCGGAAATCGTGAGCGAGCATCTCTCGCATCCGCGTCAACATGCGCTCGCTTTCCTCCATATGCATATCGGGAATGCGCACGTGGCACGATAGCGCATTCAAGTTGGTGCCGAGCGCCCAAATATGAATGTCGTGCACCTCGCGAACGCCCTCGATGCACAGCAGCGCCCTGGCGACCTCTTCCAGGCTCATTCCTCGCGGCATCCCCTCGAGCAAAATTTGGCCGCTCTCGCTCAAAATGCCGGTTCCCGACCACAGCACCATCGCTCCAATGCCGATGCCTATCATCGGATCGGCCCAGTTAATCCCCTCATACCGGATCAGCAATGCCGCCGCAAAAATCGCCACATTCGAAAGCGCGTCGCTTAAATTATGGATCCACACCGCCCGCACATTCAGATCCTTGCGCCCGGCGTGGAGCGCAAACGTGATCCCGCCGTTCACCGCGAGCGCGACGAGCGACACCCACAACATGATTGTCGTGTGCACTTCGACAGGCGCTCGCAAGCGTCCGACGGACTCATAGATCAGAAATAGCGACGCAATCGCCAACAGCATAGCGTTCACAAACGCCGCAAGAATCCCGGCCCGATGATATCCGTACGTTTTCTGAGCCGTCGGCGGCCGCAGCGCCCAGCGCATGCCAAGCCACGAAATCACGAGCGAGGGCACGTCGGTCAGATTATGAATGCCGTCACTGACGAGCGCGATGGAATGCCCGAAATAGCCCGCCGCGAACTCCACCGCCACGAGTGCAAGCGTCGCCACCACGGCAAGGCCCATGGTCAGAGTCATCTTTTCGCCCGCAGCATGGACGTGGTGATGCCCGTGAAGGCCGTGTCCATGCCCGTCGTGCGAATGGTCGTGCATCACCTGGATTTTACTCCCCGCCGCGCTCGCGCAACAGCGCCTGTGGCTCCTCCTCTTCGAAGAGATTACCCACAAGCACAGATTGTCGAAACGCGATTGACTTGCTCGATAGCCGCCCCTACCATCGAATCAGGCAACCTTCAATTCATCGTTTTTGTCAGGGGGAACGATCGCCGCGCGCGTCAGGCTGATCCCGCGATGACGCACACTTCAGCCAAGCTCGTCTTTTGGGGTGTCCGTGGCTCGACGCCTACGCCCGAGCGCGAAAATGGCCGCTACGGCGGCAATACGCCTTGCGTAGAACTCACCGCTCCTGACGGAACTCACATTATTCTCGATTGCGGCACGGGTTTGCGAGCGCTCGGGAATCGTTGGAATCAATCCTACGTCGGCATCGAATCCCACATCCTCGTCTCGCATTACCACTGGGACCACATTCAGGGCATTCCTTTCTTCCACCCCTTTTTTGAGCCCCAAAATCATTTCCATTTTTACAGCTTTGAATCGCGCTATCTCGGTCCCGATAGCCTTCGCAAAGCCCTCGAATCACAGCTCGCCAGTCCATATTTCCCGGTAGATGCCAATATGATGACTGCGCAGCGCACCTTTCGCGACGTGAACGGCGGCGAAAGCTGGCAAATTGGCGGCGTCCGCGTCACAGCCGAACGCCTGAATCATCCGCAGGGCTGCCTCGGCTATCGCCTCGAGACGAGCGCCGGCTCAGTCGTCTACGCCACTGACAACGAGCCCGATGGCGGCGATTACGACCAGAATCTCAGGCGCTTGGCACGCGACGCAGACGTTCTCATCTATGACGCGCAGTATTCTCCCGAACAACTCGCTTCGACGCGAAAAGGCTGGGGGCACTCGAGCTGGTTGGAAGCCGTCAAAATCGCGCGCGACTGCAAAGTCGGGAATCTGCTGCTCTTCCACCACGATCCTGATTCGTCCGACCGTACCATCGATGGATTTCTCTCCGCCGCTCGGCAGGAATTTCCCGTCACTTGGGCTGCAACGGAAGGGATGTCGGTCAACTTAAGCGAACGCGGGGTGGAAGTGAGGCTGCGCGAATCGCGCATCGGGCTTCGGCGGCGTCTGCGTTTTACGGCCACCGTCAGCGGGCGGAATGAGGATGGCACGAAATTCGAGGAAAAGGCCCTCGTACGCGACCTGAGCTTGCTGGGAGCTTATCTTTGTCTGGGCAGTCGTCCGCGCTTGCAGTCGGAGCTGCGCGTTGTGATCGAGGCTTCGGGAGAAGGGAATCGCGCCAGCTCGAT
Source organism: Candidatus Acidiferrales bacterium (assembly GCA_035275865.1). GTDB lineage: Bacteria > Acidobacteriota > Terriglobia > Acidiferrales > UBA7541 > Palsa-295. The sequence goes on from DATEME010000475.1 coordinate 8,131, forward strand.
GGCTTTTCGCGGCACGGTGGTGCATTGCGATCTCGGCCGTGAGCACACGCAAAACGGCGTAGGCGTCCTCTTTATCGAAGAAACCGACTCAGGTTTGCCCCGCGACTGACGACAACGACCCTTCAAACCAAAGGCGTCATCAAGGGACGCGTAGCGGCCCGAAGGCCTCTCTTATTCTTCCCCGTCCCTGCGCGAGTACCGCCGAAAGCTAGTTGTTGCTCAGCCGTGAAATCTGCGCATCGAGGTCGGCCAGCGCACGAGTGAGTTGGTCGCGATAGCGCGAATCGCTGCTGGACTGTAGGTCGTCCGCCACGCGCGCGCGCGAAAGAAGCAGAACCTGCCGGCGGCGGTTCGCCTCGATCTGGGCGACGGTTAGTTGTGTTTTGTTATTATTGCGTTGCGACTGGGAGTCCTCGACCTGACCTTCTACCGCTTTGCTTTCCCATCCCTTAGCCATGAAACCCATTCTACAGCCTTTCACCGATTGTGCTCGGCGTTTTTCAGAATTTTTGTGCGGATCAATCCACGTGATCGCATCCGTGCCCATCTTCGCATTAGTTACGCCTTAGGACACGCGGCGCTCGTTCGAGGCATCGATGATCCGCGGTCACATCGTATGCTTGATTGATTCTATATGTCGAATCACGAACCGCGCTGAGATGAGCAGCAGGAGAGCAACATGCCCAATCCAACCCCGACGCTGAAAGCCACGAGTGCCCAAGCCGAAACCTTTGCCGGAATTACTTACCATCTCGATGGGGAACTCGTGCCTGTTCTTACCGTCGAAATCGGCAGCGTTCCGGTTTACTTTGAACATCACGTCCTGCTCTGGAAGGACACGCGCACGCAAATCAGCATAAAGTCTCTTTCCGGCGCATTTAAACGCGTTCTTTCCGGCATGCCCGTCTTCATGACGGAAGCCCACGGCCCCGGCCGCATAGCCTTCAGCCGCGACGGCGCAGGTCATCTCTTTGCCATGCATCTGAATCAAGGCCAATCGCTAGACGTGCGCGAGCACCAATTCCTCGCCGCCACCGATCAGCTCGACTACACCTTCACGCGCGTAAAGGGCATCGCCAACATGTTGATGGGCGGCACCGGATTCTTCATCGATACCTTCACCGCGCACAAGGGCGACGGCGTTCTCTGGCTGCACGGCTATGGAAACGTCTTCGAGGTATTTCTCAACGTGGGCGACCAGATCGATATCGAGCCCGGCGGCTGGATCTATAAAGACCGCAGCGTCACCATGGAGACGCAATTCCAAAAGCTCTCAACCGGCGTCTTCGCCAGCGCGGGCCAACTCGTCTGGAACCGCTTCCGCGGCCCCGGCCGCGTCGGCATCCAGTCCATGTACATGCCCTTCGTCTCCGGCGAGTGATCAGGCCTCAGAGGGGCTTGTGCACACGGCCAGTCGCTATTAAGTGGGAGAGTGCCCTATTGGCGCGGCCATTTGAGATCGATAATTCAACTGCAATCTTTTTGTGAAGACCGATGGGCCAGCGACCGTCCGGGATCAACGCAAGGACCTTTTCCAACAAGGCAGCATCAGCCCTTGGGTCAATCCGAGCGGTGAAACCAGCGTTCGCTTCCTCAAACGGGTCTTCAATAATGCTGCGTGTCAACGGATCCAGCCTCTCCACTATTCCCGTATCGCGCAAGCCAGCATAGATCGCCTTTTGTAGCGCGACTCGGGCCCGCCAAGCCCCGTCTCGCACGATCTTGTCTCGCGAGATATCGTATTCAATCGAATCGTCACCCTGAATGTCTACGTCCAACAAAAGGGCAAGCCGGCTCTTTCCCTTTCCGAGCAGTTTACTTGCCCGTTTCAGACCAACCCATACGAAATCCATTAACGGAAATCCGGTTTCCGGAATAGCTCATCAGAAATTCCGTCGGGTCAAGAGCGGGGCCGATGCGCAGATATTGCCCGTTCCTCAGATGTGAGAGTAGTCCCGAAGGTGTCTTCGCAAAAAGGACAGCAACGGTTCCAGCAACCACGTCGCTCCAACGAGCGACGTCCAAAACGACAATTTCAAGGCCCTTACGAGCTAAAAAGTCAGATGCACCCGGTGACAAAACAACGATTGGCGTATGTTTGAGGACGATTGAGGCAGAACCCATTCGTAACGTCACCGGAAAGCGCGGGCCAATCACTACATTCTTCAAATAATGCTCGACATCAGCCGCAAACTGCTCATAGGCACCATTCAGCTGCGCGGAAAGCCGCACAGATACGAGAGTTCCGTCGACGTCAGCGGGCGCCTCGGTCATGAAAACAAGTGCCCCCAGTTTATCGATTCTGACACGGCGCGCCTGGTAGTCGCGGCGTGGAGAATGGCCATTCCGCGTTACAACCTCGATTGAGTCGCCGATCATGAACACGGAGGCGAGCCCAATGCCGAAGCGCGAAATCGGAGTGAATGGCCTACCACCGGCATTTCGCGGCAAGCGAACAAACTCAGGCGATCGGTAGTACGAGTTGCCTAGTTTTAGGAAATATTCGCTAAGAACGTGCTCATCCATTCCGAAGCCATTGTCCTGAACGTCGAGCCATCGACGGCCAGATTCGTCCACTCGTATCGATACATCTATGTTGGGCAGGTAAGCTCGACCTT
>DATEME010000476.1:0-2675 GCA_035275865.1 Candidatus Acidiferrales bacterium
GTTACGGGGTGGTGATCGCCTTGACAGCGTTGTGGGGCCGTCGGGCGGAGGGTGAGAGGCATCTATTTCCCGCTCCGATACCGAGGCAAAGCCCTTAGAGCTTCGTTGATCGCTTGTTGAACTTCGGAAGGTGTCCTCCCAGCGGCTGGGATCGTACCGGCGTACGGCGCTGTTATGTTGCCGTTGGAGTCCACTATTTGGTTCGGCAGCGTCACGAAGTTGCCCGGTCGCGCGCCGGCGTCGCTTGGGACGAACAGCCCACCAGGGGGCTCAAAAATCGTGACGCTCACTATGTCACCGATGCCAAGCGTGATCCCCCGCGGCAGTGGTGCACGGGCCTTCGCTGCGTTGGCCCCGCGTCCAGCTTTTGCCGCAGCGTGATATTTGCCGCTGCACTGGTGTATAAAACGCGCATCAGCCGGTCGCGCGAAAGCGAAGACTACTCCGACAGCAGCTGCGGCGGCGAAGACAATGGCGCTCGTCCCGATCACCATCGAAACAATTCCTCTACCCGTTCCGGGGGCGCGCTCGTGTGTCGAGCCCACAGGTTCTATCACCCCGCTCGTGTTGAGTACCTTCTCCGGCCTCCGTCAGCGCGTTGCCAATCCGTCGCCCGCGCGCCAGCGCAACGAGGTTAGCTGCGCGTTGCAAGTTTTTTACCCTCACCGTTTTAATGCTCAAGCGCGCGTCAGCTAGTCGCCCATCCGGCGATTGGAACGACGACGCCTTCGACGTGCGTGCCGATGGCGCCGTTGTCGGCCGCATCTTCAAGGTTCACGCTGCGCCAGTAGGAACGCCGTGGATGTGGACCCTAGCCTTCGGCCACCACGAGGATCGAACGCCGACACACGGCTTGCTGATGACGTGTGTCCGGGCGATTGCATGGCTGCCCAGGGCTGCTACTGAAAATACCTGGAAGGCCAAGGGCCCCGGAGGCGGTGGAGCAAGCCTCCAGGGCCTCAAGGCGGTCACGGACCAAACATAGAGGGGGCAATCCGTAAGCCGCGCCCTGTCACTTATGCATCGAGGCCTTACGCATAACCTTACCCGGGCCTTACTCATGCCTGTCATGCTGTGAGTTAAACTGACGCATACCGCCACCGTGCCGTCACTTTTCGCGACCTGTGACGAGAGAGGATTGCTGGCTCATCGTAGCCCGCAATCAGCTCATTCCGTCCGACAAGTGCTGACGGCCTACACTCGTCAGAGACAATGCTGATGTGTCCAACCTCGCGCATGCATTTATGAAAGCGCTTTAGGTCCGCCGGCATCATGACCTTACTGCCGACAATGCGAGGCATTAGGTCCGGCGCTGCTTCATGTCCTGGAGTTTCGCTGGCGCGCTCGAAAAAGAAAACCCCGCGCGGAAGGCGGGATCGGGATAGCGATCAAATTCGGTCGCTAGGTCTCGCGTCGCGGCCCGGCGTCGGCTCCGCCGATGGCGTGATTCTTGATGATAACCGGCCGTCCGCAGACACGTTTGGGATTTGGTTTTTGACAATTCCCCGAATCAGCGTGCTGGAATACAAATGATCGGGTTGTAATTTTTGGCGCCGCGGCGTTGTCCATGCAGGCGCTCCATCGTCGAACGTGGAGGTCACATGGTTGCCGCCGCCGTCATCCTTCAGCAAGACAATGCCGTTGCGAGGCCGGTGGCCTCATTGAGCCGCGCCGAGGTGCTTACCCGCTATCGTCATTTCCGGGAAATCAGCAAGCAGCATCATTCCGCCGTGCTGAATTTCCTACCCAAGGATACCGTCATATCCCAGGCTCGGCGCATAGGTCTGGCTCAGGGCAAAACTCTGGTCCTCGACAGCATGGACGACCTGAATTTGGTCTTCGACCTTTTGATCCACACCGCACCGAAGGACCGGTCCCGCGCGATTGACCGTTATGCCAGGGCGGCACGGCTAGCGCCCGAGACTGATGAGTCACTCGTGCTCGAGGCCATGCGGCGCGCGCGTTTCTCGATCATTAGTTCCGTGCGCCGACACACTGTCGCTGGCCTAGTCGTCAAGGACTTGTTTCGCGGCTTCGAGTTTTGGTTGGTCGATGAGGGCCTTGAGAGCTCGCTCCCGGACGAGGCAGTGTTGGCCACTCGGCTCTATACGCTCGAGGGCTTCGCCATGACGGCTGGCGTCCTCGTGCCGCTCGACATCGAACTGATAGAGTATGCGATTGCTCACACGCCGCAATTGCTCCGCAAAGGGCAAGAGGAGGCGATCAATGACCGCCGTTTTGCAGAATCTATCTATCGTGCTGCCGTTGCGAGCGGAATTATGGAGCAAGTCGCCTACCAAGACACGATTGCCGAAGCCGGCTGACGTTGGAGTGAGAGACTGCTCTCCAGAAAATGTGGTGCGTGCCTAACGGGCGCTGGCATGAGGCTGGCCAAGAAACCACGTTCTTAATCGAATTTAAACCGAGCGGGACATAGCCCACAGAGACCGGACTGCTTGGCTGGGCAGAGAGGACTCGAACTCGGAAATGTCGTCCCAAAATATCCCTTTGAAAGGTCGCACAGATTTCCGGGGACCCGGCCGAATTTCAGCCACAGAGACTATTCGCGTTTGAGCTGCGATGTTGGGGGTACGCAGTTCGGGCCTAGTGCCAAGATCTCGGCAGGATGCCTGCGCGGCCGTTGGTCGTCGAGGCGCATCGCCGAGTTGGCAAGA
>DATEME010000477.1:0-4009 GCA_035275865.1 Candidatus Acidiferrales bacterium
GCAAATCACACCAATCGAAAAGGCAATCAGCAGCGGCGCAAGCATCGGGCTCGCCGAATCCGCGAATAAACCGAACGCGACGCCGGGATTGGTCGTATGAACAATGTTCAGCAGTCCGGGTATGACGATGCGGAATGCTCCGGGCGACGTGAAACGGTCGATCGCGTATTTGCTTGCCTGATCGACAAAGAGCACGAGAAACGACAGAACTGCCAGCGCGAACCACCGTTTGCGAGGATCGGCAAGAGAATACATTAAAAGGCCGGCTCCTGATTTGATGTGGCGCGCATTGTCATTTGTTGCTTCCCACAAGAGTACCGTCGCGTTCCATTTCGTCGAGCGCCGCTACGCATCGTTCGCAGAGCGTCGGGTAATCGGCGCTCTCGCCCACATGAACGGAATAATTCCAGCAGCGCTCGCATTTCGCGCCGTGCGCCTTTTCCCCGCGCACCTTTAAGTCGCCTAAGCCCGCAGCGGAGCCCGAACCGTTCGTCGGCCGCGTTTCAATCTCAACCTGCGACACGATGAACAACGCAGGCAAACATGCAGCATACTTTTTGAGCAACTCGGCGAGATCGCCCGAAGCCGAAAGCGTAACGCGCGCTTCGAGGTTCGCGGAAATCGTCTTTGCCACGCGAAGCGGCTCGAGCGTTTTCAGAACTTCCTCCCGGACAGCGTGGAGCCGGTCCCAATTTTGTGCGCGCATCTCATCGAGCGCATGCTCAAGCTTTGCCGCGTCCGGAAACAGCGCCATGTGGACGCTTTCGGGCTCGCCGGAAACATGCGGCAAATATTTCCACGCTTCCTCGGCCGTGAAGACCAATATCGGCGCAATCAGCCGAACGAGCGCATTCGCAATGCGATAAACAGCCGTTTGCGCGGAGCGCCGGCCGCGATTGTGCGGAGCAAACGTGTACAGGCGATCCTTCAGCAAGTCGAAATAAAACGAACTCAAGTCCACGGCGCAGAAATCGTGAATCGCATGATAAGCGCGATGGAACTCAAATCCCTCATACCACGCGAGGCATTCGCGCACAAGCGCGCCCGTGCGGCGCAGCATCCAGGCATCGATCTCCCAAAGATCGGCGTCGGCAACCGAATCATGCGACGGACCAAAATCTGGAATATTCGACAGCGCAAACCGAAACGTGTTGCGAATTTTTCTGTACGCATCCGATAGCTGCGTCATCATCGCTTCGGAGATGCGCATATCCGAGGTGTAGTCCTGCGACACGACCCAAATCCGCAGCAAATCGGCGCCCCACTTTTCGCAAATCTCGGCGGGATAGATCGCATTCCCGAGCGACTTCGACATCGGGTTGCCCTTTTCGTCCAGCGTCCACCCGTGCGTCACCACCTGCTTGTAGGGGGCAGCGCCGCGCGTGCCGATGCCCACCAGCAGAGAGCTCTGGAACCAGCCGCGAAATTGATCAGGGCCTTCGAGATAAACGTCCGCCGGCCAACGCAAATCCTTGCGCGTAAGAACGGCAAGGTGCGTCGAACCCGAGTCGAACCAAACGTCGAGAATGTCAGACTCCTTGCGCCATTTTGATTCGGCGCAGGAGCACTTATAGCCCGCCGGCAGCAATTCCTCGGCGGAATGCGTAAACCACGCGTCCGCGCCTTCGCGCTCGAAAAATGGAAGAACGTGGCGAAGCGCCGCAGCATCTTTTAACTGCTTGCCGCACGCCTCGCAATAGAAAACGATCAGCGGCACTCCCCAGAATCGCTGCCGCGAAATGCACCAATCGGGGCGGCCCGCGACCATTTCCTGCATGCGGTCGTGTCCCCATGCCGGATACCACTTCACCTTTTCGACTTCCTCAAGCGCCCGCTTTCGCAGCGGCGGAGCCTTCGGCGCAGGAACGGCGGCCGAGCCATCGTCCATCTGAATAAACCACTGTTCCGTGGCGCGGAAGATCACAGGATTGTGGCAACGCCAGCAGTGTGGATAGCTATGCGCAAGTTTGCGTTCCCCGACGAGCATCCCGCGCTGCTTCAGAATTCCAACGACGATCGGGTTCGCTTCAAAAACCGTCTTGCCTTTGTATTCGGGCAAACCCTCGACAAAGCGTCCCTCGTCATCCTGCGGCGCGTAGGCATCAAGCCCGTATTTCTGCCCGGTGCGGAAGTCATCGGCTCCATGACCAGGCGCTGTGTGAACGATCCCGCTGCCCGCCTCGAGCGTGACGTAATCGGCAAGCACGCCCGGCACCTTCATCTCGAGAAACGGATGCTGGAATTGCGCGCCCTCGAATTCCTTGCCTCTCCAGCCTCCCTTCACGTTTCGGACTTCCACCTTGAGCTCGTCCGCGAACGCATTCAGCCTGTCTCTTGCAACGAGCAGTTTCCCGACCGACGTATCGGCCACCACATAGTCGTAATCCGGATGAAACGCGAGCGCGCGGTTTGCCGGAAGCGTCCATGGCGTGGTGGTCCACACGAGCGCGGAAACATTCTCGCCCGGCTGCAAACCAATGGAACTAATGGCAGACGCCAGCGGAAATTTAATCCAGATGGACGGGCTCTCGTGATTTTCGTATTCCACCTCGGCTTCGGCGAGCGCTGTGCGATCGAAGATGCACCAGTAGACTGGCTTCAGTCCGCGATAAACGTAACCCTTTTCAAGAAAATCGATAAATGCGCCCGCAATCGAAGCCTCGTCGCGAGGGTCCATCGTCAGATACGGATCGTCCCATGTGCCGAAAATGCCCAGCCGCCTGAACTCGCGCTTATGAGCCTCCACATACCGCGCCGCAAATTCACGGCACTTCGCTCGAAACACAGCCGCGGAAACCTTGCCCTTCCCGCCCAGCTCTTTTTCGACCTTCGTCTCAATCGGAAGTCCGTGGCAGTCCCAACCGGGGACATAAGGCGAGCGAAATCCGGCCATCGTCTTGGTCTTAACAATCAGATCCTTCACCACTTTGTTAAGGCCTGTGCCGAGGTGGATTTCCCCGGTGGGATAGGGCGGCCCATCGTGAAGAACAAAGAGTGGAGCGTCCGCCCGCGATTCGAGGATGCGGCGGTAGAGACCGGCAGACTCCCAGGCCGCGAGCTGAGCGGGCTCGCGTTCAGGCAACCGCGCCTTCATAGGAAAATCTGTGCGCGGAAGGTTCAAAGTACTTTTCAGATCAAGAGATTTCGCCATTACAGGGGAGCCTGAGCCTCTTTCAGGGAATGTAACCAAAACAAAGCGCCAAGAGTCGTATGTTACAATGAATGAAGCTGTGCTGTCAGCCTTGGGACGCATACATCCTTTCCGGAGGGATAGCGTCTAACTTATTTGATTGTGGAGCGCCGCCAAAGGCACACCCGGCGGCCAATGCGATGCCCCATCCTGAGACAGCCAAACCAAGCGAGCAGGCCAAGGGAAGCGGGTCCCCAAACTCGAAATGTGCCCCGAAACCTGTGTCCTGGGAACAACTGTTCCTGACGACTGGGGCAGAGGGCCGAATCCGTCTTTCTATGATAGAGTGCGTCTAAACTCGGGCGCGGAAGAGCGACGATGCCAAATCCCCACATGGAAGAAGTTCTGACTGCAAAGAACCCGCTGGGAAACCTGCGTTCTCCAGTACAGGAATCCCGGCTCAAAGTGCTCTACTCGAACCTGCGCGATTTCCTCGTGGAGCGGCCAGTAAAGGTCAGAGGTGTTGCCGAAGGCGACCTCTTTGCGAGCAGCGGCTTCGGAACGGGCGTAAAAGAAAATTTCCAGGAGTTCTTTAAGCCCGTCCCTCGCGGTGCGGTCAACTCGCGGTTGATTACGAACTGGAACGTAGGCTTCAGCGGCTTCTGGCAGAACGTAAAGGACCTGATCTCGCCTCCGAAGGTGCCGCCCATGGAAACGACGGGCGAGCCGGTGCCCGAGATCTGGTCGAAGAATCCGCAGTTCACGCGCGTGCAGGCGCTATCGGTCGCGTTTCATGTGGTGGTGCTGGCGCTGATCATCGGTCCGTTGCTTCCCGCTCTTCTCTCGCCTCCGACGACCAAGGCCAACAATACGCCGCTT
>DATEME010000478.1:0-4208 GCA_035275865.1 Candidatus Acidiferrales bacterium
GCAGGTCGCGCTGAACTGGGTCGCGACGCAGCCGGGCATCACCTCGACGATTCTCGGCGCGCGCACTTCCGCGCAGCTTGACGACAATCTCGCGGCGATCTCGTTTGAGATTCCGGCCGATTTGCGCAAGCAGCTCGACGAAGCGAGCGCGATCGAGCCGGGCCATCCGTATATTTTCTTTACGGCCGCCATCCAGCCGCGCATCACCGGAGGCACGTCGATTCATCCGTGGCGCCCGGCGTTCACGTACGAACGCCCAGCGGCGGAAAAGAAAGCCGCCGCCTCGGAGTGAGGCCTGCAGCGTCATAAACCGAACTTAGACCGACGCGACGAGGGCGCAGCACGCCCGACTGCCAGCGGCAGGCATGCACCCACGGTCGATCCGGGTAAGCTCCTCTCAAATGCATCTGTTTTTCATGTGTTTCTGACCGTCGGTCAGTTATAATTCTGAGTACCCAAACGTAAGATTCTTGCGGGCGAAGTGTATCGCCTCGCCGGCGGCACGGAACGACCCTGGCCGCGCCCGACTGAAAGGACACTTGCTTGACCTCCGCGACCGCGACACTTGACGCCGCTTGGCAGCCGCGCGTCAATCCGTGGATCATCGCCTTCACGGTCACGCTCGCCACGTTCATGGAGGTGCTCGACACTTCCATCGCGAATATCGCGTTGCCGCACATCGCCGGCAGCTTCGGCGCGAGCACCAACGAGTCGACATGGGTGCTCACTAGCTACCTCGTCTCCAACGCGATCGTGCTGCCGATCAGCGCATGGCTTGCGACGCGCTTCGGCCGCAAGCGGTTTTACATGGCGTGCGTTGCGCTCTTCGCGGCGAGCAGCTTCATGTGCGGGCTCGCGCCAACGCTCGGCATTCTTGTACTCTTTCGGATTCTGCAGGGCGCGGGCGGCGGAGGCTTGCAGCCGAGCGAACAAGCCATCCTTTCGGACACGTTCCCGCCGGAAAAGCGCGGCCTGGCGTTTTCGATGTACGGCATGGCGGTCGTCGTCGCGCCGGCCATCGGGCCCACGATCGGCGGCTGGCTCACGGACAACTACAGTTGGCGGTGGATTTTCTATATCAACGTGCCGGTCAGCATCATTTCGCTCTATCTCACGTCGCGCGTCGTTGAGGATCCGCCGCATCTGAAAGTCGAGCAGGAGAAGAGCCGCAGCGCAAAAATTGACTTTACCGGGCTGGGGCTTGTCGGCCTGGGCGTCGGCGCGTTGCAGCTTGTGCTGGATAAGGGGCAGGAAAAGGATTGGTTTGGATCGAGCCTGATCACCAGCGCGACGATCTTTGCCGTGATCGTGATCGTTATTTGGATCTTCTGGGAGTGGCATCATCCGCAGCCGATCGTAGAGTTGAAGCTGCTGAAGAATCGCAACTTCGCCGCGGCCGTTTTCTTCCTTTTCATTTTGGGAATGGTGCTTTACGGCACCACGGTGCTGCTGCCGCAATTCATGGAGCTGCTGCTCGGCTATCCGGCGGTGACGGCGGGCATGGCGCTCGCGGGCGGCGGCTTTGCCATGATGGTGATGATGCCCATTGTGGGCCAGCTTGTGAGTCGCAACGATCCGCGTAAGCTCATGGCGTGCGGATTCGGAGCCGCGGCGCTGGGACTGTTCTATATGTCCACACACCTCACGCTAGGCGCAGATTTCAGCACCGTGTTTTGGGTCCGCGTGATTCAGGTGCTCGGGCTGCCGTTTATTTTTATACCGTCCAACGTGCTCAGTTACGTCGGCGTTCCGCGCGAGAAAAACAATCAGGTGTCGAGCCTGATCAATTTCACGCGCAACATCGGCGGCAGCATCGGCATCGCCCTGCTCAACACGTTTCTCACACGCGAGACGCAGAAGCAGCAGACTTATTATTCGGCGCGGATGCAGCACGGCAATCCGCAGTTCGAACTGATGCTCGCCGGAATGAAAACCAACCTGCAGAGGCACGGCATGTCCGCGGTCGAGGCTACCCATGCGGCCTACGCGCGCATCGGCATGCTGCTGGAACAGCAGGCCAGCGCCGTCGCCTACAAGAACATCATCTCGGTCCTCGCCCTCATCATTCTCTGCCTCGTGCCGCTCGTGGCCATCATGCAGCGCCCGCCCAAAACCCAAGGCGATTTGCCGCCGGCCCACTAAAATGGTTCGCAACGAGCAGCTGCTCAGCCTTCTGCTTGATCCGCGTTCTCAAAACGTCTAGAACGGTTGCGAAAGGCTCGCCTTAGACGGAATAGCCGCTTCCATTTCTTTCGCAATGTCCTGCGCGCGTTTCACGACATCCGCCTGCGTCTGGCCGGACCGTGGGGCGAGTTCGATACCGACCGAGCCAACCGTTTTTCCGGACTCATCATGCAGCGGGAGCGTGACATCGAAGTTTTTCCCTTCTTTTCCGACGTACGGTTTCCCCGTGCGGATTGGTTCGGAATCGTCTGCCTCGCATTTTTCGCCGATGTCGCTTTTATCCGTCGAAGCGATCGTGGTGCATCCCTTCGAGCCGGTGGTTACGATTCCGATTTCGCTAGCCTCCGGATGTCGTGCGTGCGCGTCGTTGACTAGCTTCTGCGCAAGAATTCGGTTTTGCGGAGCGGCAACGACGGGAACTGAGAGGCAAATCACTAAGGCAGCGGCCCGTATAAGATTTTTCATGAAACCTCCCCGCCGACAACATAGCCGAAGGGTCTGAAAATGAACTGAACCGCGCCGAGAGGATTCGGTCGCAATCGCGGCGGCTGGGCTACTTGAATACTTATTTTTGGCGAAAAACGTCTCGGCGAATGTCAGGCCAGAATTCCTGAAAAACGTGATTCAAGACGGCGGACTCCATTTGTGTTCCCCAGTTTACGGCCGTTTGGTTGAGGCCGCGCTCCTGGGGAGGATAGTAAGCGTTGGACAGCGCGGCTTCCAAGGCGTTGCCCCCCACCTCGGACCAATTAAAGGCGTTACCGCCCGAGTCTGTTTTCGTGACAAAGGCGCAGGATATCGCGTAGACGCTTCTGTGAAAAAAACCGCCGCTGCCCAACGTGTAATAGCGAGGGTCTTCGTGCGTAATCGAGGGCACAATCGCCTCCGTGAAGAATGTGCCCGAGATTCCGTCTGTAAACGTACGCCAATAATAGCGTCCGTAACCGGCGACTCCGTGTCCCAGTTCCGGATCGGAGTTCAGGAGCATCGCTTGTTCCGCAAGGATTGCCGCCCAAGTGTATGAAGAATAGTCCGTAACACTATCGCGTGAGGCGAGCACAAACTTATCGTGCGTGGACATTGGAGGGAGTTGCGTGTTGGCGCTCACAGCCCCGAAGTTGGGAACTACCCAAAACATACGTTTGGTCTGCTGTCCCCCGGAATCTTGCTTCAGTTTCTTCTTGTTTCTTGAATCTGCCGCACGTGGCTGCGCGCTTTTGTCGGATGTGGGCGGACGGCCCTGATCGGTTTGCGAACCCGGGCTCTGTTGGGCGAGTGCAGGCTGATGAGGCTCATTCGCAGTCTGCATCTGGCAACGCGCAGCGCTTGGCGACAAGGAAAAGAGAAGAATCACGAGAACTGGCAAAGGGAAACTCTGTGGCTTCATGAAGAGCTCGTTCGAATGATAATGAGCCAATTCAACTCCAGCTATGGCTTAGAGGGCGGAAGCGGGTTTATAGGTTGCTCGCTCTGGACTCAGGCCGGAAATGCGGCAAGCCGAACGGCTAGCTCGTACAATCGGAGACGGGAACATAGCTGTGATTAACGACCGCCCGTTTGCGACAAGAAATTTACAAAAGCTACCGCATTTCGAGCCGCTGGAAAGCTTGCGCCGGTTGGCCCACCGATGAATGCGGCCTGGGTCCGATGTCGCTGAACCCACCAGGTGAGCGCTTGGATCAAGTGCTGTCGAAGAGGCTAATCCCTGCAGACGAAGAAGAATCCGACGAGTCGTATCTCAGCGATAACGAGGCAAACGCATATGGTGCCCATGATGAGCAATTCGTGCGTGGCGGCGTGGCGGGCCATCTCGACGACCGCAATCAGGATGGCCGGATTTTGGCGGCCGCTGCAACCATTTATTGGGCGTTTCGAACGACAGAGTGCAAGGAAAATGCCAAAGGTGACGGGAAAGTTAGAGGGTTCCGGTGGTGTCGTGGAGCGGGAGGCCGGTGGGCTTGTATTGGTAATGATCGTTGGTTTGCCGGCGAAGTTCTTCGAGGCGGTTGCGGAGTTGCTCGGTT
>DATEME010000479.1:0-12132 GCA_035275865.1 Candidatus Acidiferrales bacterium
GCGCCTGCGGCCATATCTCCGTAAACTTCGTCGGTGGAAATGTGGAGAAATCGTTTTACGCCAACTTTGCGCGCCACCTGCAACAGCACAAACGTGCCGGTCACGTTCGTTTGGATCGCGGCCGAAGGCTCGTAAATGCTCCGGTCCACGTGCGATTCGGCGGCAAAATGCACCACGTAATCGCAACCGGCCATCGCGCGCTCGGCAGATTCCGCATCGCAGATGTCGCCCTTCACAAATTCATACGAGGGCTCGTCCGCGATCGGCTTCAGGTTCGCGAGATTTCCGGCATACGTCAGTTTGTCGTAATTAACTACCGTGTAGCCCTTGTCGAGGCTCAGCACGAGCCGGATAAATTCCGAACCGATGAAGCCGGCGCCGCCAGTGACAAAGATTTTCATCGAGTCGCCTTCGCATTCGCGCGCACAGTTTCAGGCATTTTGTTCGCGCCCGTTTCGGCAACCAGATTATTTGCACGAAGCAGCGATTCAAACTGCCCGGCATCCGTCCACCATCCGTCCAGAATGTCGTACGTCAGCGAACCTTCCTCGATATAGAAATTGTTCACGTCCGTGATTTCCAGTTCGCCGCGGCCCGAAGGTTTCAGGCGCCGGATTTTTTGGAAGACCGTCGCGTCATACAGGTAGACGCCGATCACGGCGTAGTTCGATTTAGGGCTCTTCGGCTTCTCCTGAATGTTGATCACGCGATCGCCGCGGATTTCCGCGACGCCGAATCTTTCCGCATCCTCTACTTCCTTCAGCAGAATCTTTGCGCCGGCCTTCTGCTTCTTAAAGCTTTCGACGGCACGGCAGATGTTGTTCTCGATGATGTTATCGCCCAGCACCACGCAAATCGGATCGTTCCCGGCGAAATATTCGGCCAAGCCAAGCGCTTCAGCGATGCCGCCTTCGCCTTCCTGATGCGTGTAGTTGATGTGCTTCAAGCCGAAATCGCGGCCGTTGCCGAGAAGGCGCAAAAAGTCGCCCGCATTCTTGCCGCCGGTGACAAGCAAGATCTCCGTAATCCCTGCGTTCACCAAGGTCTGGATCGGGTAGTAGACCATCGGCTTGTCGTAGATCGGAAGCAGGTGCTTGTTCGTCACACGCGTCAACGGATTCAGTCGACTGCCGGTCCCTCCGGCGAGTACCACGCCTTTCATTTGGCCTCCCAAGCTGCGGATAGTTGCGCGTCCGGCGCAACGCTTCTAGTCTCTGCGAATGCGGTCTGCAATGAAAATGAATATGAGCCGCGAACGCCATTCTAACAAGCTAAACTGATTTTCGACCTTTGTCACTCAGGCTCGATGGCCCAGACCACTCTTCCAAAAATACTCCGCTTGATCGCAACATTTGGTCCGGGATCGCTCGGAAACTCATAGTGATATGGCTGGAACAAATTGTCGCCCACCACCGACAATTCCAAATGACTGTTGACCATCCAGGCGAGGCGCACGTCGGCAGTGGAATATGCCGGGATGCCTTGCGACGCGAGCTTACTCACGAACCGGTAATCGAAATCGAACGTAAAGCGCTTCGGCAAGTCCCAGCCCGACTGGATGACGACTTGGTGCTGCGGGCTCGTGCCTTCGACAATCGGCCCGCTGCCGATGTCTTCAGAATTCGGGCCCCGATTCAAAACCATGTGGAGATACGAATACGATCCGCGAAGACGCCACCAAGTGGTCGGCCGCCACTCCGGTGCGATTTCGCCGCCGTACGTCCAGCCGACAAGGCCATTGCCGAATCTTACGGGAATCAGGTTGTGCGGAGGCGGCGGCGAAGCCTCGACAAATTCCGGGCCGGTAATATCCTCACTGAAAAGGTCGTGATACTGGTTGAAAAATGCAGCGACATCAAGATACGTCGTCGGGCTCGTCAAGCTGCGGAAGCCAAGCTCGTAACCATTCAGCTTTTCCGAAACGAAATCGGGATTCGCGATAATGCGCGCGAAAACGGGCAGGCCGTTCGACGAAGTCGGACTAATGAAACCTGAAAGATTAAGGTCGCGCTCGGCGTTGGAGGGCGTGCGAACGGCGTGCGTGACCGCGAGCCAGACCGTCCGTGTGTCGCTTGGGGTCCATAGCAAGCGGCCACTGGGCTCGATCTCCACGCCCGTGTAGTTCGTCTTAATGAATTTGCTGCCGGCCTGAAAAACAAGCCGGCCGGGAATCAAAGTAATGTCATCCTCGAGAAATCCGGTGAAGAGCGTATCGGTTCGCTCGGGAGGAGTAAAAAACAGCCCGGTAGTGGGTGCCAGTTCGTCGCCGTGGCTCGCGCGGGCGCTGGCTCCCCAAGTGAGATTGTTGCGTTCCCCCAGCGGAGTGCGCTGCACATAGTCCACATCGAATGTCTTGCGTATGTCTCCAAAATTGGGCTCGCGGCGGTTTGTTGCGTTGTAATACGCCTGAATCTCGATGTCCCTGCTGTCGCCGAGCGTCCGCGTCCAACGCGCAAGGACGTTGCCGCCGGAAAGCCGCATGTCGCCGTGCAGTACCTGAGAGTAGGGCGGAGCGTAGTTGATTGCTGTTACCGTTTCACCGGCGCGTTCCCGGTAAATGTCGCCCTGCACCGTTAATGTGTCGCGTGTGTTCTTTGTCCAATCGATGCGAAAGCCGCCCTGTTCCGAACGCCACGCGTCGTAGTTGTCGTGGTCCGTATGATGTTGCGGACCGCGGTCGTAGCCTTTCGCATACACTCGGTAAGAAAGGGCGCCGCTGGCGTTGTGCCCCCCATAGCGCACGCTTGCAAAGCCGCGCTGAAAGGTAGCGGTCGCACCGTCGAAGAGAATGCCCTGAGTCTCTTCGCTGCTCTTGGTGATGATGTTGATCACGCCATTGAGGGCGTTCGGCCCCCACGCGATGCCGCCCGGACCTCGGATTACTTCGATGCGATCGATATCGTCGATCATGGTGTCTTGCGCTTCCCAATACGTTCCGGCGAGCAGCGGGTTGTAAACGCTCCGGCCATCCATCAGCACAAGGACGTCGCGATTCAGCCGGCTGCCGAAGCCGCGGATGCCGATGGACCACTTATTCGCATCGATGCGTGAAACTTCGACGCCCGGGGCAAGGCGAAGCGCTTCGGGAATTGTCGTGACGCCGGCGCGCCGGATGTCATCCTGCGTGATGACGTAGATCGCCGCGGTTGTCTTCCAAACCTCAGTGGGAATCTTCGACTGAGTCGTGACTTGGATATTTCCGAGCTGCTCCAGACTGAGCTGCTTCAGCGGGTTCGTAGGCGTGGGAGTTTCTGTCGTCTCCTGCGCTGGCCGGGCTGCGGCTCTAAGCGCAACTGGAAGAATGGCAAGAGCCAGAGCGAGATAACGTTTCAACGGAATGCAGACGTGAACGGTTCTGTTTTTCTTTAATCTTCGCATGTGGCTGGGCACAAAAATATTGCGACAATTCCCGATCGTCGCGGTAGGTCAACGGCGATTCTCTGTGCCGTGTGTGCTCAGATTGTTACATGCCGGTCCGGCGACAACCCGTGATGACTCCGTCGGTTTTGCGGCTGGTGTGCAAGCTGTGGACTTCATCCCCCACGAATTGCCTCTCCGTGGCCCCCTGAAAGTCCGGCTTGCGGAAGGAACGATAGTTGAAAAGACAAAGCCCGGCTAATACAGGGAATACCCTAGAAGCTCCGCGGCAATTCCAGTATGCCCGCGATCGAAACGGGTTCTGGCCGCGTTTAGAGAGCAAGGTCCTCGACTCTGCCAGACCCGCAAGATGTCACTTATGGTTCTTGACTTCCTACGGCAACAGGGGACTATAATCCGCTCACCTGGATAGACCGAGGCCCTGCTTGAGCGGCCGATCTTCGTAGTTGAGGACCTGACCACGACTCCGGCGGGCAAGGAGGTTATCGTGGGTTCCATGCAAAACCTGCTGTACGGATTGTTAGTCCTCTGGGGTGTAGTCACGGCTGCGCTCATTTGCGTCATGATTTATAAGAGCACACTCGAGACGCGGGAAGAGGACCAACTGTTTCTCGACGCCGCCGAGAATCACATGGCCGCAGAGCAGCGCTCGATCATTCAACGGATCGAGAAGCTGCACCGGCCGGTGATGGCGTTGATGGTAACGTCCGGTGCGTTGCTGGCGGTAATTGCGGCGCTCTGGGTTTATCAAGGCTTCCAGAATTTCTAATCTTCGCGACAGGCCTGCGCTGCCCAGCCCTCCACCGGGGGTGTACCTGGCGGATGTTGCCGCGGCGCTTTTCGCTACACCAGCCCCGTAACCCGCTGCCACGCTTTAGTGGTGCGGAGTTTGGCTGATCAGATTAACAAACAGCCGATACGCGCCCGGAACGCCCGCTGGCAACTCCCGAAAGAAAACCAATCCCGCGTATATGTAAACGCCCTTGCCGTATCGTGCATACATCAGCGAACCATCCACGGGCGGCTCGTCCGGATCCTGCAAAGCCAGTATCGGCGTGTAGTGCGAGTCCCACTTATCCCAGTAATATGTCCCTCGCTCCTGCACCCAGCCTTTGAAATCCTGCTGCGTGATTTTGTTGGGCGTATTCAACAGTGGATTTTGCGGTGCCAGAAATTGTACGGGCGAATCGGGATCGGTCGTGCGCGCCAAGGTGTTTGCTTTCGATCCATCCATCGACGCCGGATAAGGCGTCGGCTTTAACCTTCCCCACGAAGGCTCGCGTTCGTACTGCACCACCAGCGTGCCGCCATTCTTCACGTAATCGAGCAGGCGTGAATTCGCGCGCGCCACATCGGGACGCAGTTCATACGCGCGAATACCGAGGACAATCGCGTCGTAGCGGCTCAAATCGCCAAACGAAAGAGCCACTTCATCGAGCATGTCGACTTGAACGCCCGTTTGCCGCAGCACTTCAGGCAACGGGTCATTGTCTGCGGCCACGTAGCCAATGTGAAGACCCGCGGGAATATTCAGATTGAGCACGTGAACGGTCGCGTCGTTCGGCTCGCTCCAATCGCGCGTCGGCAAGGTGGGGATCGGCTCGAGAGAAGTACGAAATGTCTGATCGCCAAGCTTCGCATACGGGTGAAGCGGATATGCTCCCGCTCCCAATCCAGCGGGCGGCGTGATCGCGTATCGCACCAGTTGATCGCCCGGTTCGGAAAAATCCAATGGCGCGATTGGCTGCACAGTCCATCCCTTTGCTGCATCGAGGCCGACAGACACCTTTGCTGCCTGGTCGCCGTGATACCGGACGCGAGCGACCAGCTTTATCGGCGCCGAAGCGTGTTTTTCGGGCACCATGATTTCTGGCGGTTCCACCGTGAGTGTCACAGCGGGCACCAGTTCGAGCGGATACGTCTCGATCCGCACCGTCTTCGTTTCCGAAAACTCGACCGTGCGCACCACGTCAAATTTGTAGTTATCCAGCGTCACCGGAAGGACGAAACGCACCAACGGTGTGGGGAACGGCAGGATCGCTTGCGCCGGGGTAAGCGGCGGCGCGACTGCATCCGCCGGAATAGCTACATTGAAGCGATAGGGCCCATTCTGCCGAGGTGCTGGCGAGACCGTCCAGCCTTTCGGAACATCCAGACTCGAGGATTCGATCGGCACCTGCACGTCAACAGCGGGCTTGTCCGGAAAGCTCGCCGTCACCGAAAAATTCTCGCCGGCAACCAGCTCGTTGCGGTCCGCATTCAACGCGATAGACGGCGAGACGACCTTTTCCAGCGCATCATCGATTCTTTCGTGCACCTCATCGAGATCAAACAGCGCCTGCGACTTGTCTTGGCCGCCTTGCTGGCTCACTTCCTCCGTCAGACTGGCGATCTCTTTTCCCGCTTCCGCAATCGAGTGCGCTGCCGCGTTGCGATCGAGAGAGAGTTCCTGCGTTGCCGCGGCAGCCAGCGCCTTGTCGGCTGACTCGAGCGCCGGGGCCATCATCGACTTGTAACTGGGATAGCGATCCGCCAGAGACGTGATCGATTGATCGAGCAGTCTTGGATCGAAGACGCCACCCGGTTCGCCCTGTGAAGTCTCGATGACAAGGTTTGACTGTCTGCGCCCGAATCCGCCGCCAAAAAGCTGCGGTGTTCCTTGAGACGGCTGCTGCCCATGCCCTTCGGCGCCCATCTCGACGTAGCTGACGCCCCATAGCGGAGAAATTTCGTCGGTTGGGATATGAACACTGGGCGGAGGCGGAGAAGCAGGCGCGCCATCGCCTCGCCCTCCAGCCTGTGGACCGCCGCCTCTTCCGCCTCGGCCTCCGCGGCCGGGACCCGGCACAAAGCCGAAATTTCCGGGGCGCAACTCCAGGGAAGTCTTCCACGCAGGCAGACCCTCGCTGAGTTGATCGGGAAATTTTGAAGCATCCGCCGCCTCGGCAACGGCTTGGGGAGTCAGCAATCCGCTCGCCTGATGCTGCCCGTGACCGTTTTTCACTCCGCCCCAGCCGTTGATCACCACGTCCGGCCGAAATGTGCGGATCACGCGAACCATATCTTCCATGGGAAGCTGATCGCCCCAGATCGCCATGGTCCACTTGGGGCTTTTTGAAAAGCCGGTGTCGACGGCGCGCGTGAAATATTGATGCACACCGTAGTGGCTGCCTGCCGAAAGAAGCTCCGTGGTGCGGACCACCCCAAGCTGGCCATCTTGCTCCGGCCCGACGGCATTTTGGCCGCCCTGCCCGCGCGTGATCGTCAGCAGTGCCACATCCGCATTAATCCCTCGCGCGAGATATGCGAGCAAACCGGCGTCTTCATCGTCCGGATGCGCCGTGATGTAAAGAATTCTCGTGGCCACGCGCGATTGATTGATCGCCTCCACCGAGTCTGCCAGCGGAAAACCCGGCCGCGATTGCGCAAATAAAGTCGCCGCTATCGAGACAACCGCAGCAAAGGCAACCATCCAGGCAAGTTTCGCAATTCCGCGCTTTTTCATCGAACCCCCTCAAACGGCCACTCGTGCTGCCAATTTGCGCGCACCAAATATACAAGAATTCCCACGGAAGCCGCAGCGCCGGCCGCAATCATCGGGCGCGAACCCGTCGATACAAAAATAGCGATCCAGCCGATAATCGCGATTGCCACGGGAAGCGGATAGAACCACATCCGAAACGGCAGCCGGTCACGTCCCCATTTCCTTCGCAGCAGAATCAAGCCGGCCGCCTGACCGACGAATTGGATGATGCAGCGCATCGCCAGGATGGACCGAATCGCGTCGCGCAACGTGAGCGAAAAGCTGAAAATAATGGCCACGGCTCCAAGAGCCAGCAGCGAGACGTGCGGAAAATGCCCCTTCTTATGGACTCGGCCGAAGATCGCAAAAAAATTGCCGTCCTGCGCTGCGGCGTAGGGGACGCGCGAATAGCCAAGCGTTGCCGAAAATACCGATCCGAACGCGGTAATCAGGATCAGCACCGTGGCAAGCTCCGCCCACTGGGAGCCGAATACGCGCTCCACGAAGAGACTCACCACGGCTTTCGTTCTAGCCACTTCCTGCCACGGAATCACCGCTAGAACGCTGGTTTGCATGGCGAAATAGAGAACGGAAATTCCGATGATTGAAAGAAAAATCGCGCGCGGAATGTTGCGCTCGGGATTTTTCATCTCGCCGCCCAAATTACAGACGTTGTAATAGCCCAGGTACGAGTAAACGGTCTGAACGGTCGCGTGTCCCAGTCCGGCGAAAAATATCCACGAGAAGTTCCAGGCGCCGGGCGGAAAGCTAAGCACCAGGCTTGGATGAAAATGCGTCGCGCCGCCGTAGATCAGCCACAGAATCGTCCCAATCACAATCACGCACAAAATGATCGAAATGCGGCCGATGGTTCGGATGCGCCGGTACAACAGCACCACGGCCAACAGCACCACGGCGACCGCAATCACGTTTTCGGCGTGCGTTCCGAGCCCACTGAGAATGCGCCCGGCTCGCGCCGATCTTGCCGTGAGATACGTCGAATAATCCGCAAAGCCCAGCGCCCCCGAGGCAATGCTGAGCGGCCCTTGAAACAGCGTTTGCCAGATGTAAAGGAACGACATCAACCGGCCCCAGCGCGCTGGTCCATACGCTTCGCGCAAGAATACGTAGCTGCCGCCCGCTTGCGGCATCGCCGCGCCAAGCTCCGCCCATACACAGCCATCGAACAACGCGAGGAGTGCGCCAAAAACCCACGCTATGAGCGACTGCGGCCCGCCCATCGCCTGCACTACAAGGGGAATCACGACGAACGGACCGATGCCCACCATGAAAGTGACGTTCAGCGCGGTCGCTTCCACGAGCCCGAGCCCGCGTTCGAGTTGTTCGTCTTTTCCCAATGGCCACTCTCTGGACTAGTGACTCTCTATCGCAACAGCTGCTCAAACTGACGCCAATTACACTCGACTCTTCAAAAAAGAAAATGTTCGTCATTCTGAGACCGCCCGTAGTTAGGGGCGGGCGAAGAATCCCTCTGGATTTCTTTGGAGCCTCCGTGCTTCATGGAACGCCGAGAATATCAGCAAAAGCCCATACACCGGCAAAGTTTGGGGTAGGTTTAAACGTAGCGCTGCGGCCTTCAGCGCAGCACTCTCCTGCCACCAACAAAACCACGAGCTCTTAACTAGCCTCGCGAAAGCGCACGAGCCTGGGCTACCATATCGGGATCAATTCCAGGACGGATTCGTTGATCGCGCTGCCAATTAGACCAGGATTCGTATGCGCGCCAGTTGGACGCGCACATCTCTTACGCGTAAGCACACTTCTAATCGCTTTCTTCGTGGCGCTTGGCTCCGCATCCGCAGCGCGAGCCGCGGGAATCACTCTTTCGCCCGAAGCGAGGACGGCGATGGCGGACATCTATGCCGGCAGGCCGGATGCTGCGATTCCGATTGCGCGCGCACTTCAAGAAAGCCAGCCGGACCATCCGCTGGGCTATCTGCTTGAGGCCGAGGCCGACTGGTGGAACATTTATTGCGCGGCTTGCCAGATTAAATGGGGCATGGTCGACGATTTCTCGCACGGCAAGCGCCGGACGCACGACGATTATTTGAAGCTGGCGGATAAAGTAGTCGCGCTGGCCAAAGCGCAACTCGCGCAATCGGACACTGCCGAAATGCACTTCTATGCAGGACTCGGTTACGCGCTGAAGGCACGCATTTACGATGAGCGCGACGAACATCGCAACGTGGCGCGCTCAGGCGTGGCTGCACGAACGGAATTTCTGCGTGCCTTGCAGCTCGATCCCGATATGGCTGACGCGAAGGCCGGGCTCGGCTTTTACAACTATTACGTCGATACGCTTTCGCCGATCGTGAAAATGCTGCGCTTCTTCATGGGAATCCCCGGCGGCAATAAAGAGACGGGGATTCGTCAAATGAAGGAGGGCGCGCAGAATGGAGTCCTTTTTGCCGTGGATACTCGCTATTACCTCGCGAAAAATCTCCGCACCTTCGATTTGAAGTACGCGGACGCGCTCGAAATTGCTCAACCGCTCGCGGAGAAATACCCACACAATCCGATTTTTCTGCTGCTAGTAGGGAATCTGAACGCGGAACTCGGGCGAAAAGATAAAGCCGCCGATTACTTTCGCGAAGCCCTTGATGCCCCCGTCGCCAATGAGGATTGTGCCGCGCGCGTGAAGCAACTGGCCAATGCTTTCCTCGACTCAGTAACAGGCCAATGAGAAACAGAAGCACTTGCTATGGAGCTGGGCGAAGCCCTAACTGCGCGTTACGACTCGACCGCGAGATCAGGAAACTACTGGGCTGCTCTTGGGGCCGCGGCGCGAGGGGCAAGCTTATCGCATCTTCGGCTTCAGATCATCCGGCTTTGCGGCGAGGTCCCTCGGGGCAAGGCCGCTGTTGAACTTCACGGACGTGGTTCGGATGTCAGCTGAGCCATCCTCTGGGTGAACGTTGAGGGAGCGAGCCGGGAATCGAACGCCTCGTACCGTCATCCACTCGGACGTATCAGCAGGGAGCCACGTTCTAGGATCAAGTGTGATGCGCGAAGCGTTTCCATTGACTGAGAATCCAATCACGTTTGCGGACGGAGAAGTTATCGTGTAAGCGTTCATGCGGTCGGCGACCCAGCGATTGAGCATGAAAGCCGAGAGGTATCGCTGCGCAAATTCCAACTCATCCCCGACGAGATCTCGTACACCGGGCTTATCCGGCAGAATCTCCCATCCCCTCGTCCCATCAAAGTAGAGAACGTATGTGTCACCGGGACCTATCTGGTCCAAGCGGAGATAATTTGGCCTGATCCATCGCGTTCGCTTTGTGACATGCCCGATGGATTTCCCGTTGTGGTCGAACGTCTCGGCGCTGACGGTCCAATCGAGGTCGTGAATGGCGGCGATCTTGGCAGCACCACCGAGCGCCGTCTGCATCCTGTGCAGTAGAACCAGGCCCGAGTCCGCTCCTTGCGAAAAGGGAACCAAAAAGAGCGCGAACACTATGGCCGCAACAGCAAGTAGGCGCGAGATTCGCGGGCGCATCAAAGGGTTAGGCACCATTCTGCACGATATGTTCCCTACGAATTCTCAGGGCCGACCCGTGTCATGGCCTCGGCCGTTGCCCTAACTACCCGAGTCGCATCGTTCCTGCTTCCTATCCTGCGCAAATGGCGTTTGGCGAAGATAACCTCATTTTAAGGCGCGCTTTCGTCCCTTTTGGCACTCTTAAGGCCAATTTACGACGCCGCATGCGTCAATACAGTTGTCGCTCAAGCTGGCACTTATTCTTGCTTGCGATGCGTAGCAGGCGCTCAGGCCCGCGCGGATTCTTCCTGCTCGAAGGCGTGATAAGAGGAGCGGACGAGAGGACCCGACTCGACGTGTTTGAATCCCATGTGTTCGCCGAGTTGCTTGTATTCGGCAAATTCGTCCGGATGAACGAAGCGTTCGACCGGCAAATGTTCCGGAGTGGGTTGTAAATACTGGCCGAGAGTAAGAATGTGTGTGCCTTGCGCGGCAATTTCTTCCATCGCCGCGAGAACTTCTTCACGAGTCTCTCCCAGGCCCAGCATCATTCCGGTCTTCGTCGGAATCGAAGGCGCGAGTTCGCGCGCCCGTCGCAGAAGCTCCAGGGAACGCTCGTAAACCGCGCCTTTGCGAACGCGCCGGTAAAGCCGTGGCACGGTTTCCATATTGTGGTTCAGCACGTCCGGCTGCGCGGCCATCAGCGTTTCCAGTGCGCGCCAATCTCCACGAAAATCGGGGATCAGCACTTCCACGCGGCAATCGGGAACACGCTCGCGGATCGACGTGATCGTCCTTGCGAAGATCGCCGCACCACCATCGGGCTGGTCATCCCGATTAACCGACGTGACTACGGCGTATCGCAGACCCATGCGTTCCACTGCTTCGGCCACGCGTTCCGGTTCAGCCTCATCCGGCGGCCCGATCGGCTTTCCGCTGGGAACAGCGCAAAAACCGCATGCACGCGTGCAAATGCTGCCCAAAATCATGAACGTAGCGGTGCGATGCTCCCAGCATTCGCCCATATTCGGGCAACGAGCGCTCTCGCAAACCGTGTGCAGATCAAGCGTGCGCATGATCCGCTTCAATTCCTGGTAGTTTTCGCCGCCAAAGAAACGCACACGCAGCCACGAAGGACGCGGATGAGCTGACGGAGGTGCCGTCAGCTGAGAGGGCGCATTCGAAAGAATATTGAACGGAGCCATAAATCGAAGCAGGCCTAATAGCCGATTCTACCTTTGCCAAGCTCTTGAAACAACGGGGCTAAAAGGAGACTAAAGTAAATCCAAAGGCCCGCCGATACAGACGCAACTCATATCCGGCCCTCAGAGCGTCCAACAGGGACAGCTCCTGAATGTGACGTTCTAAGGCCCAGTCTCGAAACCTCGAGCGAACACGTGCCACAGTGAATCAACAATAGTGTTGTGCATTTACAACACCGCGAGCACGTCTAAGCATGGAGCAGTATGCATGTGCCTTAAAATACTAGACTTAGTTGGTGCACAAACGGCCCGTCGAATGCACACATCGGCGGTTCGTGTCAAACCAACTCACAATTCAGCTGCCCGTCGCTGTTCAAGGTATAGGACTGCATACCGCCGTTAAGACTCACGTCCGGCTCGTACCGGCTCCGGCGGACACGGGAATTGTTTTCCGTCGCGTCGATCTCGACAACTTTGAAATTGAGGCTCATGTGCGCAACGTAGCTCGCGTGAGCTACGCCACCAGC
>DATEME010000480.1:0-13220 GCA_035275865.1 Candidatus Acidiferrales bacterium
CGCAAAGCGCATCGCGCTGATTGCGGTGCTCATACCGCTGGCCGACCTCGTGCTAATGTTTCATTTTCTCGGCCTGTTCGTCGGGACGATTGCAATGATCATTACCGTATCGCCGCTCCTGCTTGGCGTGCTGTTGTTGCAACAGAAGTCGGCTCAAGTGAAGGAGTGAATGGGATGCCTGTTTGCGATGGATGCGGGGCTACGGTTGACTCGGAGCACATCCGGTCCCGAATCGAACGGCTGCAAATGGCGACGCGCTATCGGCCAGTGCACATTCAGACGCTGCTCGTCGGGACAGCTCCGCCAGAGCGACTCGATGAGTATGTCTATGCGTCCGAAAGGGACGGGACCGAATTGCAGCACAATGGTATTTTTCTGGTGTACGCTGCAGAGTGCCCGCTGCCGAACGGTTCCGACGCAGCCGAGGCTGTGCGGCGCGCGGCACCGACGCTAATTAAGCGCGTGCAGTTCTCCTATAAGCCCAAATCTATCGTATTGTTTTCCCCGGCGACATTGGAATTGATTCCGGCCCTGAACAATGCCGGTTTCCGCGATCAGTTAATCCTTAAAAATGGAGCGCCTTTCCCCGAATTGCCCGACCTGGCCGAGACGAGAGCCACAAAGAGCTGATGGGCCGTTTCAGACACTCCGCAGACAATTCCGCTCTGCTCGGAAACATTTGTCTTCGCAATGACGTACATAGCGCTAAGGAGCAAACCAATGACAGCTCAGGCTCAGATGCGCACGGACAGACTGGCCTCGACAGCTTCCTTGGGGCCGACAGTCATTGCATTCTGTTGTCTCGCAATCATCCTGGCGTTAGTTATCGGCGTCGGAATCCCGGACAGATTGGTTCTCCGCCACATCGTTCAGACATTGCCGCTCTTGCCGGTGATCGTATTAGGGTTTAGAAGCTCGAACATGGTGGGATGGGCAAGCCTCCCGCTGTTTCTCTTTTGGCTGCTCCTAATGACGCTGATCTGGCTCTATTTGCTGGGCGTCTCCCACTTGATCAACGGGCACTTCTCCCCGCTTGAGATCGCGATGACCTTGATCGTCGGCGCAGCGTCGCTGATTGGGATTGGCGCGTTTTGGCGACTTAAGTCCGGATTACCTGCACTGCAAGCGGTTGTTCTCCTTGTCGTTTTCGCTGCATTCCAGTTTGCTTGTCTTCGAGTCAGCTTATTGCCCTCCATTGCCCATCACTGACGGCCAACGCCCGGTAGGGTTTTCGGAAACGCCCCGTGGCGCCTGGGGATGGGTCTAGAGTGGGTTGGCGGATTCGGCGACGCTGACCCTGCCACGGTTGAGGTGGGCACCGCCTGGGTGTAGTCTTTTGGGCGGGGGAAAGGCCGCTATTTGCAGCGCCAGACGGCCAGGCATCACTTGCCCCGGTTGAGAGCGTCCCAATAGAGATGAAAAAATTCTTCCTTATACTGTTTTGCCTGGCCATTTGCGCGCCCGCGTGGACTCTGAAGGCGGCGACAACAAAAAGGCAGACGTCCAAGTCCGCAACGACTGCCAAGAAGACCACCCCAACCAAGAAGACCACCACGCGGCGCAGGCGTCGC
Organism: Candidatus Acidiferrales bacterium; assembly: GCA_035275865.1. Lineage (GTDB taxonomy): Bacteria > Acidobacteriota > Terriglobia > Acidiferrales > UBA7541 > Palsa-295. Next base: position 1,572 of record DATEME010000480.1, read on the forward strand.
CGCTCAACGAGATTCGTCCCGAAGCAAAAGGCCCCCACGGCCGATCGCGTCAAGGAAATCCAGGGTGCGCTAGCGCAGGGCGGCTACTATGACGGCGACCTCAACGGCAAATGGGACTCGAAAAGCGTCGCTGCGTTAGAGAAGTTTCAATCAGCTAATGGGATGGAGCCCACCGGTAAACTGGACGCGTCAAGTTTGCAGAAGCTTGGTCTGGGTTCGGATATAGCGGGAGTTTCGGCCCCGCGGCCGCCTGTGCCCGCCGTAGCGGTGCCGCAAACTTCCGCTCCGCCCTCGCAGGACAGCTCGCCTAAGCCCGCCGCACCGGCCGCCTCGACAGCGCCAGCATCGGATACGAGCACGGCGGCTGCGATTGCTCCACCGACGGGAAATCTGGAAAGCAAGTCCCCGCAGCAATAACCAGAATGCAGAACAAATCACGCGCGAGCAGCCGCGCGACGGAATAAAAAGAGGCCGGGAGAATTCCCGGCCTCTTTTCGTTCCACCACCCCATTCTTCCGGCAATGCAAACGTTAACTACAACGCCGCGCAAACAGCCTTTACTTCTGTGTACTGCTCCAGAACTTCGTGTCCCATTTCGCGGCCCCAGCCGGATTGCTTGTAGCCACCAAACGGCAGCGCCGCGTCGAAAATGTTGTAGCAGTTGATCCACACGGTGCCTGCGCGGAGTTTCGCTGCAATGGAATGCGCTTTCTTGATGTCACGCGTCCATATTCCGGCAGCAAGGCCATACGCGGAGTTATTCGCGCGGGGAATGATTTCGTCCGCATCACGGAACGGAATCGCCGTCACCACAGGACCGAAAATCTCTTCCTGCACGATCTTCATTTTTTCGTTTGTGTTCACCAGCACGGTCGGCTTCACGAAATAGCCTTTATTGCCAACGCGACTGCCGCCGGTCACAGCCTTCGCGCCTTCGGTCATGCCGATATCGAGATAGCTGCACACGCGATTGAGTTGCTCTTCGGAAACGAGCGGGCCCATCTGCGTATTCGGATCGAATCCCGGGCCGACGTTGATCTTTTCTGCCGCATTCGCGACGCCCTCGACGACCTTGTCGAACGACTTCTGCTCGACGTAAAGCCGCGAGCCCGCGCAGCAGCACTGGCCATGATTGAAAAAGATTGCGCTCGCGGCGCCTGCAACGGCCGCGTCGAGATCGGCGTCGTCGAGAACCACGTTGGGCGATTTGCCTCCCAATTCGAGCGAAACCTTCTTCAGATTGCCGGCGGCGGCTTGCAGGATCAGCCTGCCGACTTCGGTCGATCCGGTGAACGCGACTTTGTCCACATCCGGATGCGCCGCGAGCGGAGCGCCGGCAGCTTCGCCTAGCCCCGTCACAATATTCACCACGCCATCGGGAATTCCAGCTTCCTGAATCAACTCGCCCAGCCGCAGCGCTGAAAGCGGCGTCTGCTCGGCGGGCTTGAGCACAACGGTGCATCCCGTGGTGAGCGCGGGACCAAGCTTCCACGCGGCCATCAAGAGCGGGAAATTCCACGGAATGATCTGGCCAACGACGCCTACCGGCTCGCGCAGCGTATACGCGAGATACTTCGCACCGGGCGTGTATGGAACGGAGAGCGGAATTGTATTCCCCTCGATCTTTGTGGCCCATCCGGCCATGTAACGGAAATTCTCAATCGCGAGTGGAACGTCCGCGACGCGGGCGACCGCAAGCGGCTTGCCGTTGTCGAGCGATTCGAGCTGCGCGAACTCCTCGAGATGCTTCTCGAGCAGATCGGCGAGTTTCCAGATCAGCTTCGTCCGTTCGGAAGCGGTCATGCGCGACCACGGGCCTTCTTCGAACGCGGCGCGGGCGGCTTTCACGGCGCGGTCGATATCGACACTATTGCCGGCAGCAACATTGGAAAGCACCTCGCCCGTTGCGGGATTAAACGTGGCAAAGCTTTCTCCCGATGCGGCCTCTACCCATTGCCCGTTGATCAGATTCTTGTGAGTCCTTGAAACAAAGCGTGCGACATTCGGATCCATCGTTGGAACGGAAACAGCAGTTGCCATACGTCCTCCTTCCGAAATTGCAATATTGTGCGGTCTCGTTGCACTCCTCGGGGGCCAAATCGGTGCGAATCGTGCTTCGGCGATTCGCGCCCTGGGGGACATCCCTGCCACTCTCGCAAGGCGCGAGGACCGGTGCGGCACAAGTTACTCCCGCGGAAAGGAAAAAACAAGCTTGGTGAAAGTAAGAATATACTAAGCGATCTTGCGGACCCAAATGCGCTCGGAAGCCGGCTTGCCAAGGTGAATTTCTCTTGCGCCGTTGTCGACAGTGAGGGATATCGTTTCGTCGTATTCGCGCTTATGGATGCGCAAGCGTGCGGCGGGACGGAGGTTGCGCTCGTTGAGGAACTCCAGGAATTTCGAATCGCGTTCGTAGACGCGGAGGACTTCATAAGATGCGCCCGGATCGGCTTCCGAAAGCTTCTGCGCGCCGAGTTTCCTGCGCAACTCGGTGATCCCACCGAGCAGCGGCATGCCGTGCGGGCAACGGCTCTCGCGTCCGAAGCGCTTCACGAGCAACTCGACCACTTCAGCCGAGATGCCATGCTCGAGTTTCTCCGCTTCCTCGTGCGCGCGCGCCCATGGGAGACCGATCACGTCCGTGAGAAGTTTTTCCGCCAGCCGATGCCGCAGCACAAGATTTTCGGCGATTTTTTGGCCTTTGGGAGAGAGCGAGATGTGGCCGTTGCGCAGCACGCGGACATAGCCGTCGCGCGCCATGCGCTTCACGGCTGCGGTTACGGCAGGAGGCGTTACTCCAAGCTCCTCAGCCAGACGCGCGCCGATCGGCACTTGCTCTTCCTGCACGAGTTCCCAGATCGCCTTTAGGTAGTCTTCCTGCGAGACGCTTGTTTTTTCGCGGCGCATCAGTGTCCCGGTCGCGGCGCTCAGGCGCCTGCGCTGCACTCTTTCGCTTCGTCCGTTGTATCGCGGAAACGCGCGGCCAGCTCCTTGATGCGCGCCTCGATATCGTCGCAAATGCGCCGGTGGAGGTCCAAATCCTCGCCGAACGGATCGGCAACCTTCCAGTCCTCCACCTTATGACCATGAAAAATGCCCGGCCCCGGGAGGCCGGACATATTGACGATCAAGTCCGGCTGGCCGAGGCAGTGATCGTGCAGGCCCTTTGAAAATTGCCCTTCCATGCTGACGCCGCGCTCTTCTACGGCCGCACGCGCCGTCGGATCGATGAATCCGAGCGGACGCAAACCCGCGCTCTCCGCCTCGATGAATTCAGCAAAATGATGCCGCGCGAGCGCCTCCGCCATCTGGCTCCGCACGCAATTCCCCATGCACACGAAGAGGATCTTCACCTTTGCCATGATCGTCATCATCGCCGATAGACGGCGAAGCCGCAATAGCGGGCTAATTTGACGCTGGATGGGCAGCCAATTCCAGGAAATGCCGATGCACCGCTAGATCGTCTGATAATTCAGGATGGAACGTTGAGGCCAGGATTTTCCCCTGCTGAACGAGCACGGGATGACCCGCGTCCTTTGCGAGCACTTCGACGGAATTGCCCGTCTTTTCGATGATCGGCGCGCGGATAAAAACCATCTCGATCGGCTCTTTGCGCAATTTGCTCGTGCCCATGTGAACGTCGCTCGCAAGTTGGCGGCCGTAGCCGTTTCGCAGTACCGTCGCGTCGAGTAATCCGAGAGAATCTTGCGCCGGGCCGTGCACTTCGCGCGCCAGTAGAATCGCTCCGGCGCACGTGCCGAAAACCGCGCCGCCATCGGCCGCGAACGTTTTCAGTGCATCGAAAAGCCCCTCTTCTTTCATCACTTTCAGATGCGTTGTGCTCTCGCCGCCGGGAAGGATTACGCCGCTGAGCCCAGCCAAATCTTTGGGTGTGCGCACAAACGAATGCCGCACGCCGAGACGGTCAAGAATCTTGGCGTGAGCCTCGTAATCGCCTTGGATGGCGAGGATTCCGATTTTTGTGCCGTTTTTCATTCCGGGGCCGCTTTGGACTGAGATTCCATTAGAACGCCGTCATCTCTAGGAGGAGCGTTTCTCGCTCCGACGAGGATCTGTAGTCTGCTGATTTTATAGGTATCTCACCAGCCGCGCGTCTGCAGCAGGTCCTTTTCTTCGAGCTGGCGCACGTCTATGCCGCGCATCGCCTCGCCCAGTTCTTCGGAGGCTTCAAGGACGATCTTCGCGTCTTTGTAATGTGTCGTGGCCTTGACGATCGCACGCGCGCGCTTTGCAGGGTCGCTCGATTTGAAAATCCCCGAGCCGACGAACACCGCTTCGGCGCCGAGTTGCATCATCAGCGCCGCGTCCGCCGGCGTGGCAATTCCGCCCGCGGAGAAATTCGGCACGGGCAACTTGCCGTTCTTCGCCACGTATTGGACGAGATCGAGCGGTGCGCCCAATTCCTTCGATTCGTGAACAAGCTCCTCTTCGCCAAGCGTCGTGATCTTCCGCATTTGGCTTACGATCGTGCGCATGTGCCGCACCGCTTCGACGATATTTCCCGAACCGGCCTCGCCCTTCGTGCGAATCATCGCCGCGCCTTCGGCAATGCGCCGCAGCGCTTCGCCCAAATTTCGCGCGCCGCACACGAACGGCACCTTGAATCCGTGCTTCCAAACGTGATGCTCTTCGTCGGCGGGCGTGAGCACTTCGCTCTCGTCGATGTAATCCACTTCGAGCGCTTCAAGCACCTGCGCTTCCGCGAAATGGCCGATGCGAACCTTCGCCATCACGGGAATCGAGACAACTTCCATGATTTCGCGAATCACGCGCGGCGCGGCCATGCGCGCAACGCCACCTTCCTTGCGAATGTCAGACGGCACACGCTCCAGCGCCATCACAGAGCAGGCGCCCGCGTCCTCGGCGATCTTTGCCTGCTCGGCATTCGTGACGTCCATGATGACGCCACCCTTCAGCATCTCGGCCAGGCCGACCTTCACGCGCCACAAATTCTTTTCGTTCCCGTTCGTCGCTTCCATAATTCCTCCTGTGATCCCGTAATCTTAAATTTTACGCGGTTATTTTGCGCGCGAATCACTCGTCAATTCCGCATGCGGATCGCGCGGTGCGTCCAAATCCACGAAACGCCCGCGCCCTCGGGCAAGCAGATTCCCGGCGGCGTCTCGAATTTCGCCTTGCAGGAAAAGGTTGCGCCCTTTCGCATCCGTTTCCCAGCCTTCGACCAGCAAATCCTCGCCCACACGCACTGGTTTTAAGTACTCCACATTCAACTCCGCCGTCACGGCGCGCGCTTTGCGAAAGCGGTTCGCCTTGCTCATCACTTCATCGAGCAGCATGGCGATAATCCCGCCGTGAACGAATCCCGTAGCTCCCTGATACTCGGAGCCAAGTTGAAAACGGCCTCGAATCCGCCGCGTCGCGTCGTCTTGCTCAAACGCGAGATACATTCCCCGCGGATTCGCCCCGCCGCAGACGAAGCAGCCGTTCGTAGCGCTCGGCGTCAGCGGCGGCACAGAGGCTCCTGTGGCGGAGCCACTCCTCGCGCTCTTCGTCCCCTTCTCAAATCAGCGCCTCGCGCCAAACCGCCTCCTGTCTCGCGCCTCGCTGCCGCTTCTGCAATTCGACGCGAATCAGCTCGCCCAGCACTTGTACGCCCTTGGTGATCATCTTCTCCGGAATTGTCGAAAAGCCCAGCCGCAACGTATTCGGCTTGGGCTGCTGCAGATAGAAGTGGCGCCCCGGAATGAAAATAATCTTCCGTTCGCGCGCGTGGATAAGCAGTTCGCCGGCATCAAATCCAGCCGGCAGTGTGACCCATACAGTCATGCCGCCTTCCGGACGAGTCCACGTCGCGCCCTCCGGCAGATATTTCTCCAGAGCCTCTTCCATAGCAGCGAGCCGGCTGCGATGCACCTTCGTCATCTTGCTCAAATGGCGCGCGAGATGTCCGCGCCGGATGAACTCTGCCAGAATCGCCTGTGCAAGCTGGTCCGTGTGCAAATCTGCCGATTGCTTGATCAGCCGCAAACGCTCAATGGCGCTTTCCGCGCCGATGCACCAGCCAACGCGCAGCCCCGGGAACGCAATTTTGGAGAAGCTGTCGAGCTGGATCACATTACCGTCGCGATCGAGCGATTTTAGCGTCGGCACTCTGTTGCCCCGCAGCCGCAGGCGCGCGTAAATCGCATCTTCGATCACGGGTACCTGATATCGCGCAGCGAGCTCGAGCAAACGACGCCGCTCGGCGACCGGCAACGTCGTCCCGGTGGGATTTTGGAAGTCCGGCGTAACCAGAACGAACTTCACGCGATTCTGCATCAGCACGCTTTCGAGCGCGTCCAGATTGATGCCCACTCGTTCTGGCCCCGCATCCACCGGCACGCCCAACGCCCGAACGCGGGCACTCGTAAAAATGGAAACAGCACCCGGGTATGCCGGATTCTCCAGCGCAACCGAATCGCCGGGCCGCAAAAAGAGCCGGCTCACCAGGTCGATCGCCTGCTGGCAGCCGTCAGTAATCAGTATCTGTTCCGCGCGAACGTTCAGTCCCTCTTCGCGCAACATCTCCACGAGTGCAATCTTCAAGGGCTCGTAGCCGTCCGTCGAGCCAAGCTGCAATATCCGCCGACCCTCAGAACGCAACACGGCATTCGCGCAGCGGCGGAACTCCTCCACGGGAAAAAACTCATCCGAGGGCCGCGCGCATGTAAACCCGATCGCGCCCTGCGGAATCTGCGGCATCAAACGCCCCAGTCCGTCGTCGCCGCGCTCATCCGCGAACAGCGACTCCCAGCGCACCGAACCGCCGCCATTCCCACGCGCCGGAGGAGCAGGCGTAAATTGACGGCCATTCGGCGCGCAAATGAACGTTCCGCGGCCCACATGTCCCTGAATCAGCCCTTCGGATTCCAGTTCCGCGTAGGCATTCGCCACCGTGGTCCGGTGAACACCCAGCTGCCCGGCCAATTCGCGGCTTGCCGGAATCCGGTCGCCGGTCCGCAACTCGCCCGAGTGGACCAGCGCGCGCAACTGATCGCGCAGCTGCACATACAGCGGGATATGGCTTTCAGATTGCAAATGTACGGGTAACATTGGCTCCATCCAAGAAGCCAATATAGTGTAACAACGGAAGTCGTAAAGAGCCAATTTGTCTTCAACCATGGCGAGCCTCTCGGCAGCGATCGTTCCGTGATCGCAGGGTTCAGGCTGAACCGCGCTTCCTAGAGGAATGTCATGAGCTATGAAGATTTTTCACGGACTAGTACTCAGAAGAAAAGCGCTTGTGAGCACGTCGTACGCAGAAATACACCTTAATTTCATATACATAACAGCGTTTACGCATTCTCTTCGCAAAAGGTACACACCGTGCTCACGGTAGGCGGGGGTTGAATCAGTTCTCCATTATCTCGAGCCCAGGAGGAAGCGAATGTTCGGAGCGGAACAACATGAAGATAATCACGAGGAAGCCACGCCGCGGTCCAAAAACCGAAACCCGATAATTTGGATGGGAGCCGCAGTCGTTCTAGTGGCGATTGCCGGCCTGTTAGCGCTGGCCTCAAATCACCATCAGCAAGCCACCGTCAACCAATTGACCGCCCGCGAGAGCGAAATGAATGCTCAGGTCGCCTCGCTGCAGTCTCAACTCAGCGCCGAAACCGAGAGGTTTAATGAAATGACCGCCGCCCAAGCTGCGGCAGAAGCCAAGGCTCAAGCGGCTGCGGTAACCAAATCCACGAAGACGTCCGCCGCCAAGCACGTCGTGCGCCGCCCGGTTGTCGATCCACGCTGGAAGCAGATGCAATCCCGCCTCGACGCGCAGCAGAAGCAGCTGAACGACGCCACCAACGCCATCAGCCAGACGCGCTCCGATCTCGAAGGCAACATCAGCTCGACACGAGATGAACTCAACGGCTCCATCGCCAAGACTCACGAGGAGTTGGTCGCGCTAGAGCAGCGCGGCGAACGCAATTATTACGAGTTTGATCTTCCCAAGAACAAGCAATTCCAACGCACCGGTCCGATCTCGCTCTCTTTGCGCAAGGCGGACACGAAACACAAACACTACAACCTCGCGCTAATCGTGGACGATAATCAGCTCGAAAAGAAGAATGTTGATCTCTACGAGCCGATCTGGCTTCGCGACTCCGACGACCCTCAGCCGCTCGAGATCGTCGTGAACAAGATCGACAAAAATCACATCCACGGCTACGTCAGCGCCGCGAAATACACCCAAGCTCAGTTAACGCCAGCGTCGGCTCCGGCAAACACGCCCGCTTCGCAGACGCCTACAACGAGCCCGGCGCCGGCTCCAAGCACCGCGCCGCAGTCGTATTAACTCAATTTCTGCGCTCAGAGGATCAGGTTTCAGCGGGCAGCAATAAAAAGGGGGCGTCTACGCAAAAGGGCAAGCGCCCCGTTTTTATTTCGGGATACAAAATCTATTGCGTCGCGGACTTCTCTCCCAGCCGCCGCATTCGCTCCTGCAGCTTCTTCCGCAGCGGCCCCGGCGCGTTGGGATTAAACGCCACCAGATACCACAACGGCTGCGAACGATCACGGCTGAGCCGCGCCAGCGTGGCGGCGTCGCTGTTCGGATGCCGAGCGATATTCTCGCGGATCGCCGAATAAGGATGGTGCGACAGCCGGCCGAGCGTCTTTGCCGTCACTTTCGGATGCTCGCTGATCAGCCGCAGCAGGTAATAATCCTCTTTCGGCGCCATACGCGAAAGCATGTCGAGCGATTCCGGCTTCACTTCCGCGCTCAACACGGTGCCGACCTTCTCATCCCATGAGGGATTGATGCGGTTCAGCTCCTGCGTGCGTGCATGAATCAACTGTTCGATCACGCGCCGCTCCTGCTCCATCCGCGCCGAAGGAAGCGCGCTGTGCTCCACCGAATCGAGAACGCGCAGAAGGTGCTGCCGTTCTCCAAACACGATCTGCGAAGTGCGAACTGTCTTGGTTTTTCCCTGGTTTCGTACCAGGTCGGAACGTCTCATTGGTTAATTCACCCCACACAAAAGAGTAGGCGGACACGCGCCGTGGCGGGCGGCCAGCCTGGAATCAAGACCACTTGGATGCTGCGCGGCAGGGCCCGGTATCGCCCCGAACGATGGAAAAGGTTCCCCGCAGGACTCTCGCTGCCCACAATTATACCCGATCTCGACAGGCCCCGTGGCCTGCCGCTCCGCACTGACATATTCCTGTGAGGACGAAACATTCGTCTTGCGGCGCACATCTTGGATGACCCGCCGTGATTATCCGGCGCGGAAACATGCGAGTAAAGCGCGCAGCATTAGATTATGGCTCCGCTGTTCCTAACCCTGCAACAGATAGTCCTAGAACTAGGTTCACTGTCTAGGCCTCTAGCATTGCCGCCTATCCCGGTCGTCTAACTCGCCGTTCCGCGACTTCCTCCCAGATAACTCTTTTCCCCAGGCCATCATCACACCTACACCAGTGGACCCTAGTAACCGCGCCATTAAGGTGTATAATCGGGCCAAGATTTGGAGGTCGTCATGACGAGATCATTCGGTACAAAATGGGTTTCCATCCTCGCGGCGACTTCGATGCTTGCCTTGCCCGGAATGGCTGCCCCGCAGGCGATGCCTACGCCTCCGCAGCAGCAGGCGCCGACGGCCCAGAACGCACCCCAGAGCAGTGGACCGAGCGCACAAGCGCCTGCGCAGAGCACTGCCGCGCCAGCCACTTCGCAGGATACAACTGCAACGACCTCAACACCGGCCGGCTCCGTCATTACGTCAACCTCAACGCCGGACAACACCGATGTAGCTCCGGCAGCGCCAGACCCGACGGCTCCCACGAAGGTGAAACCGGGCAGCGGCGCGGACGTCAACGCAATCGGCAACCGCAACGTCGGCAAGGGCCTCGATTTTTACTCGATCCAGCATGAAATCGAACTCGGAAAAGAGCTTTCCCAGGAAGTTGAAAAGACCGCCAAGTTCATCAATGACCCGGTCGTCGTCGAATACGTGAACCGCGTTGGACAAAATCTGGTCCGCAATTCGGATGCGCAGGTCCCCTTCACGATCAAAGTGATCGATTCGGACGAAGTCAACGCGTTCGCACTGCCCGGCGGCTTTTTTTACGTGGACAGCGGCCTCATCCTTCACGCCGATTCCGAATCCGAACTCGCCGGCGTGATGGCCCACGAAATCGCTCACGTTTGCCTGCGCCACGGTACCAAGCAAATGACCAAGCAGGACATCGCGCAGCTCGCTTCCATCCCGGCGATGATCTTCATCCCGTATTCCTGGGCCGGATACGCGATGTATCAGGGCATGAACTTCGGGATACCGCTTGCCTTCCTAAAGTTCTCCCGCGACGACGAGCGCCAAGCGGATTACTACGGCCTCCAATATATGTACAAGGCCGGTTACGATCCGAACTCCTTCGTGATGTTCTTTGAAAAGATCGAATCTGACGAAAAGAAACAGCCCGGCACGATTCCCAAGGTTTTCGCGGATCATCCGCCCACGCCGGACCGCATCACCGCCATTCAGAAGGAAATCGCGACAATTCTGCCGCCGCGCACACAATACATCGTCGATACCTCGGAATTCGATTCCGTGAAGGCGCGCCTGCAGATGATCGAAGACAACATCAAGCTCAATGATTCGCGCAATCCGAACAAGCCCACGCTTCGCAAGCGCACCGATCAGAACAAAGGCGGCTCAACGAATCCCAATTCGCCCAGCGCAAGCGATCCGAACTCGCAACCCTCCTCGCCTGACGACGGTCCTCCAACCCTGGAGCGCCGCCCGGGTGATGGGCAAACGACCAACTAGCCTAAATTTGGACTGAATTGCAAAAGCGCCATTCCAAAAGAATGGCGCTTTTTCTTTTGCCTATAAGCACGGTTCGAGAGCGGAATGTAGGACGCCGTAGCGGCCACCGTCGCCCGCGAATTTTGCGGGCGCATTTCGGTGGGCGCTTTTGCAAACGATCTTGCCGTTCGCTAGCCTTAGGCCCCGTTTCGGTCCGGCGTCAAAGTCTGACTAGTGCGCGTGGACTTCAGCGATGCCCAGGCGCTTCATCGCTTCGGCGTAATACTTACGGTAGAGTATGTCCCACTCCTCGCTGCCTTCGAGGATTTCCTTTTTTTGCGACGCGATCTTGGCGCGAACTTCGGCGTCGACCTGCTCTTCCTGCTTCAGCAGCGATGTGAATATGTTGACGATTTCCAGCCGGATCGTGTCGCGGTCCTCGATAAAATCCACATCGGGATTTGCGACCAGCGAATCGATCACTCGGTGAGACAGTCGGACGGTTTTTTCGCGGCTCAGTCGCATATTAGCGGAGGATCAGCTTCCTTTCGCGGGCGAGCTGACCTTTCACTTTCTTATACATTTCCTGATAGGAAACGCCCGTGCGTCGCATCTCTTCCTGATACCGCCCAAGAATCTCTCGTACTTCCTCGTTCAAACGATCTTCGATCGTGATTTCGTCGGCCATCACCTGCCGCACTTGTTGCGCCAGATTTTCAGCGTTTTTAGTCTCGATCATCTTCCCGGCCAAGAGACGCTTCACTACTTCCTTGGCCATATGGCCCACATAGTCCCGCGATAAAAGCATCCTGCCTCGCTCGCAATTTGTATTAATTCTTTTTCAGTCTACTGGCTGCTGCTTCGGAGTGTCAAGGAACGC
>DATEME010000481.1:0-1079 GCA_035275865.1 Candidatus Acidiferrales bacterium
CACGTCGCGGATTCCGCCCGGTGCGCTGCTGACAACCTCGATCAAAACGCCCCACAACTGGCAGACCTGGTGCGCGGAGCGGCCAAGAGGGTGGAGGAATTCTCCCGGGACCTGCGCGGACAGACGGTCGAGGACCTCGTGCGGACAGCATCAGACTTCACGCGCCGGCAGCCGGCCGTGGTCTTCGGCTTTGCGTCGCTTGCGGGTTTCTTGCTCTTCCGAGTGCTCAAGAGCAATCCGCCGAGGAGCTCAGAAGATGGCTACCTCCGAGGCGATGACTATCGCAGCGCTGATCGCTTTGGTGGGACATCGAGACAGTTCGATGGCGCATGACAGGCTGCTGACCTCCGGCCTGACCCGGGCCCTGACCGACCTTCTCGCCGATCTCGCGGATCTGGCGCGGAAAGAAATGCAGCTGGCGAAGGCCGAGGTGACGGAGAAGATCACCTCAGGCCTGAGAGCTAGCGTCTGGATGATTGCAGCCGGTGTTCTCGGGTTGACTGCCGCTTTGCTAATGGTGGTGGCGGCCGTTTTTGCCATAGCCAGCTTCGGATTGGCCCTTCACTGGTCGTACTTGCTGGTAGCCGCCGTTCTCGCCGCGGGTGCCGCCGCCGCGTTCTATCACGCGCGTTCGGTTGCCGAGGACGATCTTCTCCCAACGCGAACCGCCAAACAGGTCACACAAGACATCAAGACAGCCAAGGAGCAGCTGACATGAGCCGCTATTCAGAGACCGATACCTATTCGCAAGCCGGCGATTGGCTCATGGGCAGGGCACGCCGCAATCCTGAGGCCCTTCTGCTCCTTGCTGCGGGCTGCTGCTTGCTGATGCGGAGTGGCGGGAATTTGTCCTCGAGGGCGGCTTCGCATAGCCGCCCCGGCGAGCATAGCGGGGGCTATCAGTTAGAGCCCCGCCGGGCTCCCTCTGACATCGGCCGAGATTCATGGAACGTTCGCGACGGGTTATCACGCGGCGCGGACAGCGCCACCAATTACGCCTCGCAGATCAAGGATCGGGTTTCGGATACCGCAAGTTCTTACGCCGAGTCCGTCTCCGAGTTCGCCGAGGACACGCAACG
>DATEME010000482.1:0-10985 GCA_035275865.1 Candidatus Acidiferrales bacterium
ACGCGCACACGCTCGCGAGAGAAATCCTTCACTTGATAGATTTCGTCGTGGGTCACGAATTCGTGCGGGAAAGCCTTCATCGCCGGGAATTTCGGATCTTCCACTATGATGGGAGCGTCGAAGGTGGTCCACGGATGGTCGTCGAAGTAGTCGCCGATCATCTCCCCATATTCGGGCCATTTGTAGAAAGCCGTGATCGCGGTGTGGCAGCCGATGAAGCCCTTGCCATCATCGCGGATGAAGGAAAGCAAGTCAGCTTTCTGCCGGTCCGTTAATTCCAGCTCGCCGATGCCGTAAAAGAAGATTGCGTCGAAATCATTCAGAGTTTTGTAGTTCACGTCGTTGCCATTTACGTCTGGAACGGCGCTCGTTTCGGCAAACGTAATCGGGTGTTTGGCGATTAGCTGAATATCGGTGCGGATGTACGTATCGAAGAGGCCCGTTTTGCGGCCGAGGTCGAAAATCGTAGCCATCGCATGGGAAACGGAATCGTGCTGATAAATTTTTCGATGAACGTCGCCGATGGCGAGGATTTTTCGAGTGGGAGGCGCGGCAAGGGCGGATTTATCGAGGAGCAATGAGGCGAGCGATACGGCTAAGAAGGAATTGAAATCTCTTCTGCGCATCTTTCTTTCAGTGCCCTCAGGTCAGGGACAACATGGGGCTGCGACTTTCGCCGCAGCCCCAGTTCAGGCAGAACCCTTTCAAGCAAATCAGAAGACGAACTTTGTCGCAAACTGCATGATTCGAGGACTGCCCACGATCCCAGTGATCTGCCCGAAGGTGCTGCTGGTCATGCTGGTTACGGGCCCGCCAAAGTTCGTGTGGTTGTCGAAGTTGAAAGTTTCCCAACGAATCTGCATTGAGTACCGCTCGGTGAACTTAAACGTGCGGCTCAGTCCCGTATCCACGTTGAAGAACGAGGGATTCTCTACATTGGTCGCCCAGGCATTGCCGAAGCTTCCTAGCGCCGGAATACCGTACGCAGTGGAGTCCAGATAATACGCGCGTATCGTGCACGAACCTCCCGGACCTAAAGTGCAGACGTTTTGTGGCGTTCGCTGGAACTTATTCGACGCATACTGATTGCCCGCCACCTGGTTTGCGTATGCGAAGCCGGACTGATTCGTAAGGGACGTATCGACTCCCGTCGTCACGCTCGAGAAAGTGCCCGTATGGAAGCTGCCGACTACTGAAGCTTGCCAGCCGCCCAAAATGGCATTTAGCAGGCGGTTGGAGAACTTTGGTGTCGCCGCGATCAGGGAGACATTTACAATATGTCGCTCATCGGAATCGCAGTTGCGATACGCTTGCCTCCGATACGTAAGGTCCTGCTGAGCCGGAGATGACGGCTGACCTACAGGATAGTAATTTCCGCCCTGCCATTCATTTTGCACTGGGAGCTGAAGGCAATGGGAATAGGTGTAATTGGCCAGCAGGCTGAAGTTGTGGTTGAACCGGTGGTTGGCAGAGAGGAGCAGTGCATTGTAGTTCGATGTAGCTCCCGGATCCATTTGCGGAAGGCTTCCAAAATCCGCCGCTTGGCCTGAGACGTTCACACCATTCTCGAACATGTATTTGCGTTGGTTATAGTTGGTAACGCTGGTACCGATATTGGGACCGGTGAAATTCTTGGGTATGGCGCTTCCACCGGCGGAGCAGGGGTAGCCAATCGGGTAGCTTGAGGGCAGGCTGTCGTTTTGACCGGCAAAGGGACCCGTCAGGAAGACACCCGGCGTTGAACCACTAGCTACGGTGCAATTTGTACCGTTGAAACCACTAATTGTGGAACTTGCGGCCGAGCCATTTGCGCCAGCTATACCCGGTACAAAAATGGTCGGATTAGCCTCATATCCTGACTGCAGGTGTCTGCTCGCGTTCCCGATGTAATTCGCAGCGAGCAACCAGGAACCAAACTGATGTTGGACGCTGAAATTCCACTGCATGGAATATGGGGGCGGCATATTGAGAGGCTGATTTGTGTAGGTTGCATTTGCCGGGAATGCGGAATTCGGCGAAAGAACTGTAATTCCCGGGAAGGGATCTCCACCCGGATACTTCGCCCACGGCGTGCTGAAGGGCAGAACGTCCGACGAATTCGTATCCGCGCTTAGGATGTCTCCCCAAGGCGGATTGCTGGCCTCATGGTTATAGTTGAACAGCTCCGCCGCGTTATTAAAGATGCCGAAGCCGGCGCGAATCGAGGTCTTTCCGTTACCGGTTGGATCCCAAACGATGCCCAAGCGCGGCGCCCAACGGTTATAGTGGCTGACGCTGTTGGCCTTGTTCGGATAACCTGGATCGCCTGTAAAGAAGAGCCCGTCGGGTGCGTTGGCGTAGACTTTCGTATGCTGCTGGGCCACAAATGCGGGCATCTGGAAGTTCGATACGTGGTCGTTGATATTCTGGGGTTGAATATAAGGTTCGTAGCGAAGCCCCAATTGCACGGATAGATTGCTCCGCACCTTCCAATTGTCCGAAATGTAGGCGCCATAGTACGGCGACCAGTCGTTATCGAGCAGCGAATTGCCTTGAGTAAAGGAGCTCGGGGTCAACAGGCCCATGAAGAAATCGGCGTAACCGAGGCCAGTCTTGCCTGCGGCGGCTGAGCCCTTTCCTGTGAAGCTGAGGCTTCCATTGTCCGGCCGCGTGTTCACGGTATTTGCGACCTGATGGATGTAATCGAAGCCGATTGACACCTGGTGACGTCCGCGCACCCAGTCCACGTCATCGGCAACCTGGAACAGAGTGCTATTGAAATAGCCAGGGTTTTGCGCGCCGCCCAGAAATCCGCCGAAGCCGCCGGCGCTAACGCTGATTGGGAAATAGTTGCTGACCAGCGAGTGCATCTGGATGCTGCAATCCGCGGCGTTCGGGCTAGACGTGCAATCGCCGCCCGTACCGGTCAGGCCAGATGGGTTGTGCTGCGGACCACCGAAGGGCACCGGCGTGGAAAGGCGGAGGTTTAAGTCTCTGTTGCCGGTGAGGCGAAGGCTGTTAATCAGGTTCGCGCTGATCGTGTACGTGTCGCCAATTGTGGTCTCCTGGTCTCTTTCATACGTCGACATGCTGCTCAGTTCCAGAAAGTCTTTCTGGTCCCCCGTGACGGGCTGGCTGTTAATGGCAAGGAAATAGCGAACAAACACACTATTCTTGGAGTTGGCGTTCCAGTCGATTCGGCCTATGGTCTCCTTATCGCTGAGATTCTGCGTGCGCGGAACCTGAACCTGTCCGCAGGCGGTCTGTATTGCAAGCCCGGTGGTCGGAGCTGGCGGGAGATACTTCAAAATCGTTTGCGCGAGGGGGTTGATCTGCCATGGTCCGGCACTATTGTTCCAGACGCCATTCGTGAAATCGCTGTTTAGCGCCGTCGTATTCGGCAGCCCGCATGTGCTGAGGTTATTGATCACGTTTGAGAAGTCGCCGTTCAGTTCGGCCTGCGTGGGCACAAACGCGTTGTTGCTGGTGGGATTGGATTTAACGATCGTTCCCTGGTATCCGGCAAAGAAGAAAAGTTTGTCCTTCTTTATCGGGCCGCCGATGACGCCGCCGAACTGGTTGCGCTTCAGGCTATCGCGAACAGGAGCGTCGGCAGCGCGCGCATTGAACAGGTAATTGCGGACATACTCAAACGCATCGCCGTGAAACGCATTGGTGCCGTTCTTGGTGACGATGTTTACAGCAGCTGTCGAGTTCTGCCCGTACCGTGCGCTCAACGAGCTTGTTTGTACGTTGAACTCCTGAATGGCGTCCGGAAACGGCAGCGCCGCATTCAAATTGTTGCGCGGATCGTTGTTGATGCCGCCGTCCATCACGAAATTCACGGTGTTACCCTGACCGCCGGCGACCGCGTCTGTCACTACTGCGTTTTGCATGTTCGGGCTATTGGCGCCGTAGTTCTTGTTCGAATTTAAGTCGCCCACGCTACTTGTCGAACTGGACGAAGCGCCGGAGAGGGTAATGAGTTGTGCGACCTGACGACCATTAAGTGGGAGTTCTTCGACTTGCTGCTGGTCAATGACTTGACCGACGCCGGTGTTCTGCGTCTCCACCATCGATGCATTCGCTTCTACGACTACTTGCTGCGTCTGTGCGCCGACTTGCAATGTAGCGTTCAAGACAGGGTTGACGCCGACCTGAAGCACAATGCCGTTTTGAATATAGGTGTTAAACCCCGTTTTGCTGACTTGCAGGGAATATGGGCCCACGGGCAATTCCTGGATCGTGTAGTAGCCTCTCTCATCCGTTGCGGCGGTGCGTACGGCGCCGGTATTTATGCTTTTCATTTGCACTTGTGCGCCGCCGATGACGGCACCGGTCTGATCGCTAACCACGCCTGAAACCTGGGATGTGGACACGGTTTGGGCCGAGAGCGTCACGCAAAGAAACAAAATTGCGAGCGCACATACGACGAGCTGCTTTACTTTCATTACCCCACCTCCATGGCCTCCCGAGGGATGGAAGGCGCGGGATGCCGCTGGCGACACGCGGACATCCCGGATTTTTTCGTTAACTGGCGAGGCATGCTAGTTTCCAACCCAAGTGGTGTCAACGCGGTAACAGTTGCGGTACGGTTAAAGGCGTTGGCTTTTGCCCGCAAGTGATACCATCTGCGCGGTTTGTAACGAGATTGCGGCTGCTTTCCTGCCGCGCGGGAGATTTCCGTGACGAAGAAGCGCTCTTACTTACTGTTCGTGTTCGTGGGCTTGCTGGCGGCCGTGGTCGCGACGGCGCAAAATCCGGCGACGCCGGGTCGAGGCGGTTTTCCCGGCGGACGTGGGCGCGGCGGGCGCGGACGCGGGCCACGCAACATGAAGACGCTGTTGATCTGGTCCGATACGCGAAATGGGATCGCGCAGCACGATTCGACGTCGCACGCGATGGCCGTAATCGAGGAACTCGGCTACGAGACCGGCACGTATTTCAGCTACATCCGGACCGACTCAAACATCATCTCGTACAACCCGCAGATGACGACCGGTCAGCCCGCGAGCGGAGGCCCGAGCCTCGCGAATGTGGACGCGATTTTCTTTTTGGGGCATCGCGAAGTGCCCATTGACGCGCAACAAAAGGCCGATCTACTGAAATTTGTTCATGACGACGGCAAGGGATTCGTGGCGGCGCACGTGGCGACGACGGCGCTTTTGGATTGGCCGGAGTTCGGGGATTTGCTCGGCGGACGCTTCGATCAGCACCCGTGGGGAGTGACGGAAGGAAAGGTTATCGTCGAGGATCCGGAGTTCCCGGGGATGCAATTTTTTCCGCGCGTTTTCGATTTTCGCGATGAGTTCTACCAGATTAAGGATTTCTCGCCGGAGAAGAGCAGCGTACTGATGCGGCTCGACACCAGCTCGCTGGACATGAAGCGCCAGGGCGTGCAGGCAGCGGACACGCCTTACGCGATTACGTGGGCGAAGATGTACGGAAAAGGCCGCGTATTTTATTCCGCGCTCGGGCACGACGCGTCGACTTGGGACAATCCCGATATTCGGCGCATGTGGTTCAACGCGATCGAATGGGCTCTTGGTCTAAAAGATGCGGATGT
This sequence comes from Candidatus Acidiferrales bacterium, assembly GCA_035275865.1. Taxonomy (GTDB): domain Bacteria; phylum Acidobacteriota; class Terriglobia; order Acidiferrales; family UBA7541; genus Palsa-295. The sequence goes on from DATEME010000482.1 coordinate 5,546, forward strand.
GACGCCGCAGCCTGTTTCCACAACGACGCCTGACTCCGGCGATCAAGGGCCGGGGCGCTAGGGCAGCCCGAGCTGGTTGAAGAGCGTTGAGAAGCGCGGATCGTTCGCCACTGAATCGAATTTCGGATCGACTTTGATCGCGACCAGTTCGAAGCAGCGGTCCTGGAAGGCCTTTGTAAGCCATTGAAAGCCTTGCTCGAGCTGGTTTAAGGCGAAATAGATCGAAGATAGTTCGAAGGGCGAGACATATCGCCGTTTTGATTGTTGCTGCAATTCGTCGAGGATCTTGTGAGCTTGCCGGGGCTTGCCGGCGCGGGCGAATGTACGTCCGAGAGCGCCCTGGATTCGCGGGCTGGGCGGCGAAAGCTGAATGGCGCGTTGAAATGCAGCGATAGCTTCGTCGAAATCTCTTCGTTCATCCTGAACGAGGCCGAGCGTCCAATAGGCCGCGGCAAAATGCGGATTCTGCTCGATCGTATGGTCGCATTGTTCTAATGCGAGTTCGAAATCGCGCTTGTAGTAGTGCGTTACGGCAAGATCGCGCGAGATGATCGAGGAGACAGGGTCGAGTGCTTGCGCTCGCAGTAATTCCTCGAGCGCTTCGTCCAAACGTGCAAGCGGCACGAGGCAGGACATTGCGTACCAATGGTGCGCGGTGGCGTAGCGCGGATTCAGGCTGATGGCACGCTGAAATTCGCGTTCGGCGCCTCGCCAATCCCAATCCTGTGTGGCCTTTACGTGCGCTAAAGACGTGTGCGCTTCGGCGGATTCCTCATCAAGCAAAACAGCCCAGGCAGCATTCGATGCCGCCTTGGTGCAAATCTCGGCGGGCGCAAGGACGCCATAGTGAGCGAGCAATCCGTGTGCGTCGGCCAGGCCAGAATATGACGGCGCGTGATGCGGGTCCTCGCTGATGGCTTTGTCGAAGAACTCGACAGCTTTCATCAGGCCTTGCTCGGTGCGCTGATTCAGATGATAGCGGCCCTGAAGATATAGGTTGTGCGCGGCGAGGTTCTCGGTCGGGCGCTTCGCACTGCGCGGAGATCCGCCACTGCCAAATTCCGATTGGAGCTTTTTGAGAATGCGCTGCGCGACCTCCTCCTGCACATGCAATTCGTCTTGCAGACCCCGATCGATGACTTCTGACCACAGATAGCAATTGCTTGTCGAATCGATCAGGCTCGATGTGATGCGCAGAGTATCGCGCGATTTCCGCACGCTGCCGGTCACGATCATCGCGACGTTCATTTGACCGGAGGGATCCGAACCATCCTGCACATGCTCGGACGCGGCGACGCGAAGGTTTTCCATGCCCGACAATGCGTGAATAATTTCCTGCTTGAGGCCGCTGCAGAAATAGGCCAGGTCCCGGCTCGAGCTGTCGTCGTCAAAAGGGCGGACCAGAATCGTGTTCCGGCTGACCAGCGCGGCCGAGACGGTTCGCTTCATGGCGGACGTTTCACGCCGCTGAAATACGGGCTCGTAGCCGCCTTTCGGCAATTCGATTACGACTTCGTCGTTCTGTCCTTCTTCGCGGTAATATCGGACGAGCCTGGTGCGGAGCCGCCTGGCCTGCACGCGGACCAAAGGGTCCATTCGTGGATCGAAGGATGATTCCTTTCCGAAAACCTCCACGCCAATAAGGAACTCCTTCAGCTTGTCGCCGCGCCCCGCGAGCATTTCTTCGACGATGAAGCTGAGAAAACTCTGGAGCCGGTCGACCTGCCGGAAAGATTTGCTGGCGAGGACACGGCGAAGCTGCTCCCGAATCTTCTCGTCGGTCTCTTTGCTGACCGCAATCGTTGTGTTCTTGTTCATCGTGGAAAGGAGTTGGAGGGCATTGTACACCAGCTTTGATGTGCGCTAATCGCGCTTTGGTTGGAGCCACAAGGACTTGTGGTTTCTCGTGAGACGGACGCAGTGTTTTGCAGGGGCGGTTCGGGGTACCCTTTACGGTGGCGGTACGGTTACAGGCTTGTTGGCTTATCTCAGGACCAGTTAGGATCACAACCCCATGACAGATCACTCGGCGCAGGACGCGAAATCCGGCACCAGCCGGGACGAGAGCCGCGCTGTCAGCACCCTGACTCAGGAGAACGGCTCGGGTCTTTCGAGCGAAAACCGCATCGCTGCTTACCAGTTGGTTGATTACCTGGAGCGAATCGGCGTCGACGTCGTTTTCGGTCTCTGCGGCCACACCATCATCGCGATGCTTGACGCGCTCGGCAAAAGCCGCGTGCGCTTTATCTCGACGCGGCACGAGCAAGTCGCTGCTCACGCTGCGGATGGTTATGCTCGCGCGTCAGGCAAACCCGGCGTGCTCATGACGCACCTTGGACCTGGCTTGACGAACGCCACGACCGGCGTTGCGAATGCGGCGCTCGATTCGATCCCGATGGTGGTGATCGCGGGAGACATTCCTTCTTACTACTACGGCCGGCATCCACATCAGGAAGTGAATCTTCACAAAGACGCGGATCAGTACGATATTTACCGGCCATTCTGCAAACGTGTGTATCGAGTGGATCGCGTTGCGGACTTGCCGCGCATTGTGGAGCGTGCGTTTCATCTTTGCAAGACGGGACGTCCCGGGCCCGTGCTCGTCGATGTGCCCATGGACATCTTGTCTGCCGATTTGCCCGTGGGCTCGTTTCAGAAAGAGCCGCCGCCGGTGGCCGCCTCGACGATCGATCCGGCAGCAGTCGCTGGGATCATCGATGCATTGGCGTCCGCCGAACGGCCTCTCATTTACGCGGGCGGTGGTGTGATTTCGGCGCATGCCACGCGGGCCCTCGCTTCACTGGCTGAGGCGCTGGAAATTCCCGTCGCGCACACGTTAATGGGCAAGGGCAGTCTGCCGGATGGCTATCCGCTGCTAATCGGGCAGACCGGCTTCTGGGGCGTGCCGATTGCGAACGAAATGTGCCGCGCGGCAGATGTCATTCTCGCCGTGGGCACTCGCTTGGCTGAGGCGAATTCGAGTTCGTGGAATCCCGAATTTACTTTTTCGATTCCGCCAACGCGGCTTATTCATATCGATATCGACGCGGCCGAAATCGGGCGGAATTATCCCACGGAGCTAGGCGTGGTGGCTGACGCGCAATCGGCGCTTTCAGCCTTGGCAGCGGTTGCACAGGGTAAGAGCCATCGCGCGCGGCCCGGACTGCGCAAGAAGATCGCGGATGGACTGGCGTCGTTTGCGGCGAACTGGAAATCGGAATGGGATTCGGATCAATTCCCACTTCGACCGGAACGCATTTTGGGCGAACTGAGAAAAGCGGTTCCTGAGGATGGATTTATCGTAACGGATGTCGGCTGGAACAAGAACGGCGTGGCGCAGCAGTTTCGTTTTACCGTGCCCGGCACGTTCATCACGCCGAGCGGACTGGCGACGATGGGCTTCGGGCCGGCGGCCGTGCTTGGCGTGAAAGTCGCGCAGCCAAAGCGCGCAGCGGTCGCGCTGATTGGCGACGGGGCGTTTTCGAGCAACATGTCCGTAGTGGCGACAGCGATGGAAGCGGAGATTCCTGCCGTCTGGGTCGTGATGGATAATTCAGCTTACGGCACGATCGCCGGACTTGAAGAAATGCATTACGGCTGGAGCTTTGGATGTCTGTTTGAAAGCAAAGGCAAGCCCTACAGCGTGGATTATGCCGCAGTCGCTCGCGCATGCGGCGCGCAGGGCATTGCGATCAAAGCCGCAAGCGAACTTGGTCCGGCATTAAAGCAGGCGCTGGCGTCGAATGTGCCGACGGTTATTCAGGTTCCGATGGAAAACGCGCCCACACCTACGCCCGGCTACTGGAACATCATGGACATCTACCGCAAGGGGCAATAGCGCCGACACGCCGAACAAGATCCAGCTTGATACGCCGGAACTCCAATAAATACGGACGCCGTTTGCGAGTGTGCCCGCCCGTTACGGTATCAGTACAGTTAAAAATACCGCCGCGGGTTACGCGACACGTTATCATCAAAGGCTTCCGCGTGGGCATCAACTATAGGTAAGAGCTCGTCACGCGCGAATCATTTTGCCTTATGACGAATAGGCAAGGAGAACGCATGGAACCCTGGCGAACGTCCATCATGGACATGGATGAAAAAAATATTTGGATTCGCGGCTACGACATCGGTGCACTGATGCGGAAGCAGACCTTCGCTGGAATGGTTTTTTTGCTTCATCAGGGACGGTTGCCGTCGGAAGGCGAAAGCCGTTTGCTCGATGCAATCCTCGTTGCAACGGCGGATCACGGCCCGAGTTCGCCTTCGGCGGCGACGGCCCGCCTCGCGTGTTCGGGGAACCGGAAGGGGCTGTCGTCCGCCGTCGCTGCCGGAGTTCTGGCGATAGGCGACGAACATGCCGGCGCCGGCGAAGCTTGCATGGAAATTATTGCGGCGAATCTGCAACGCGTTAAATTCGAATCCATCTCGATCGAAGCCGCGGCTGAGCGGACTGTCGACGAAGCCACTGCGAAAAAGCAGCGATTGCCAGGGCTCGGGCACCGCATGCATAGCACCGATCCGCGCAAGGATGTTCTATTTGGCATGGCGCGCGAGTATGGAGTCGCCGGCGATGGCGTGACGTTTATGCTCGCGCTCGAGAAAGCGGCATCGAGGAAAATAAAGGCTCTTCCCATGAACATCGACGGCGTGCTCGCCGCCGTCTTGCACGACCTCGGTTTTCCCCCGGCATTCGGCAAGATGGCTTTCATCATCGGGCGCGTCGGAGGATTGACCGCCGAAGTGGCTGAAGAACTCGCTCGCGAGAAAGCGATGCGTATTCGCATTCCCGTCGCTTATGACGGTCCTCCACCGCGAGAGATCCCTTAGAGTTTTCAGCTCAAGATCAGGAGACGAGATGGCCCGCGCAATCACCGACGAAGAAAAACAGTATGCCCAGGAATTGCTGAAAAGAGCGCGCTGTGCGATGAGCGCGATCGAGAATTACGATCAGGCAAAAATCGACAGGCTTTGCCAGGCAGTCGCCTGGGCCACGGCGAACGAAACCACGTTCACGCGACTGGCGTACATGAGCACGGACGAAAGCGGCTTGGGAGACCGTGAAGGCCGGCCGAATAAGCGCTTCAAGATCATCGGTATTTTGCGTGATGTTCTACGACAAAAGAGTATGGGCATCATCGAAGAAATTCCGGAGAAGGGAATCGTGAAATATGCGAAACCCGCGGGCGTGATCGCGTCGCTTGTGCCAGTGACGAATGCCGCGCTCACCGAAGCCGGAAATGGAATCTTTGCCCTAAAATGCAAGGACGCGATCATCTTTTCGCCGCATCCCGCCAGTAAGAAGACGACAAACGAGACGGTTCGGATCATGCGTGCCGCGCTGAAGAAGCAGGGCGTTCCGGAAGATGTGTTCCAGTGCATCGAAAAGCCGAGCATCCCGCTCGCACAGGAATTGATGTCGATTTGCGACCTGACGATT
>DATEME010000483.1:0-1907 GCA_035275865.1 Candidatus Acidiferrales bacterium
AGGGTGGCGGACGGGGTGTAATGATAATGAACGTGGAGCCTCAAGGACCAGGAGCCAAGGCGGGAGTGCACCAGGGCGACATCATCGTTAGCTGGAACGGTGAGCCCGTCCGTCATGTGCGATCGCTCTTGCGGGCGCTCGGACCGGACAGCGTAGGTCAGACCGTCACGCTTGGACTGCGTCGAGGCGGTGAGACCAAGAACGTTGCACTGACGATCGGCGAGAGACCCGCTACTTGAGTAAGAGCACCGAAGCAGAGCCAATCCGACTGGCACTCAATATTGAGGACCGGGCGCTGGCCGACCGGCTCGCGAAGTTGCTCGCGAACGTGGCGGGCTTGCAGCTGGTCGGTGCCAGCGAGTCCGCTGATGTCACCTTGGTCCTTTCTAATGGCGTGTGTGCGCCAGCCGATGACGATGTCCCATTAACCCCACGCGAGCTTGAGGTACTAACACTTCTTGCCGAGGGCATGTCCAACAAGGCGATAGCTCGCCGTCTTGGCATATCTGTCCACACAGCCAAGTTCCACGTCGGTGCTCTGATCGACAAGCTCGATGCGGTTGGGCGTACAGACGCCGTCGCCCACGCAGCCCGTCGTGGCGTGATTCATCTCTGAGTAAATGTCTGCTTTCGGGGGTAAAGCGGACATCGGCCAGATGATGCGGAATGTCTGCTTTTGACGGCGGGCTCAACCGGTCACTGCAACACCGCTTGTAGTCTATCGGCAGGGGTTTCGAACCCCAAGGTCTTGCGGGGGCGTTGATTGAGCCGCCGCGCGATCCTGTTCAGGTAGTCTTGCGAGAAGCGTGAGAGATCTGTTCCGCGCGGGAAATACTGTCGCAGCAAACCGTTGGTGTTCTCGTTGCTGCCGCGCTGCCAAGGGCTGTGTGGATCGCAGAAATACACCTGCACGTTGGTAGCGACGGTGAAACTCTTGTGGTCGGCCATCTCCTTACCGCGATCCCAGGTCAAGGAGCGGCGCAGCTGCTGCGGCAGTTTGCGCACATGTTTCGTGAGCGCGCCGACCACGGTTGTGGTGTCCCTGCTCGGGATCTTGAGAAGCATCACAAAGCGGGTATGGCGCTCGACGAGCGTCGCGATGTGCGAGTTGTTCGCCCCGGTGAGAAGATCTCCTTCCCAGTGACCTGGCACGGCGCGGTCCTTAGCCTCGGCAGGCCGTTCGCGGATCGAGACAGTATCGACGATCTGTCCCAGTCCGCTCTTTGTGTTGGCGCCTTTGGCTTGACGCATCTGCCGCGCCGTCCGCAGATGCGCCATCAGCTGTTTCTTCAGCACGCCGCGGGTCTGAATAAAAAGACTTCGATAGATCGTTTCGTGCGATATCTGCATGCCTTGGTCGGCAGGGAGTTGCCGCTTCAGCCAGCCGGAGATCTGCTCCGGCGACCACTGCAATGCGAGCTTCTGCGCGATGCGCCATCGTAGCCTCGCGTGGCGAGCCAGGCGACAAAGCTTCGGGCGCAACGCCCGCTCCCAGGCGCGCCGATCGGCCTCGCCTGCGCGGTAGGCGCTGCAGCCGTCATTACGCCTGATCTCCCGACTGACAGTTGAGGGCGATCGTCGAAGGCCTTGTGCGATCCGCCGCATCGACCGACCGGCGGCAATACCCCGCGAGATCTCCTCGCGCTCCTCAAGCCTCAGCGCTCCCGCAGCTCTCCGGCGCGGCTCCGGAGCAATGCCACCATTGAGAGCCAGGATACGATAGACACCGCTCTTGTTCCTCCTCTCAAGCGCCCGAGCGATATTCGCCACACATTGACCGTTCTTCCAGCGCTCCCAAAGCTCAGCCCTCTGCTGCGGCGTGAACCATATTCGTGCAGTCCCCTCCATCGCACACCTCCTCCTCCAATAAGATTAGAAGGTGTTGCGTCGACCCGTTGAACCCGCCA
>DATEME010000484.1:0-9264 GCA_035275865.1 Candidatus Acidiferrales bacterium
GTCACAATGGAGCGGCTGCCCGGAAATCCCGCGGACGAAGGGAATGCAAAAGGAATCGTTCTCGCGCCAAAGGCGAAGAAAGAGGCACAAGAAGGAATCGACGCGATGCGGGCGGGGAAGTACGACGAAGCAGAAAAGCACTTGAAGGCGGCGTACAAGCTGGCTCCGGGCAATCCAGACGTGAACGACCGTTTGGGGGAGCTCTATCTGGAGACGAAAGATTATGAGAAAGCGGACTCTTATCTAAAGCAGGCTCTTTCTCTCGATCCGGACAACACCGGGGCTCTCACGGACATGGGATGGCTGCGCGTTCAGCGGGGCGACAACGCCGGCGCGGAAACGGTGCTGGAGCACGCTGTCACGCTTGATCCCCAGCGGTGGTTCACGCACTGGGTGCTTGGCGTGGCGTATCTGCGTCAGCACGACTACGAACGATCTCGTTCCGAGGCGGCGACTGCCATTAAGGTCGGGAAAGGCGCTGCGGTCGATGCCGAATATCTTCTCGGGGAATCGCTGGCAGCCGCTGGCCGGAATGACGAGGCCCTCAAAGCGTTAGAGGACTTTGTCCGGGACGCTCCGAACAACGCCAACGCGAGGGCGGCCCAGACGCTGATTGCGAATCTTCGCGCCGCAGGAGCGCGCCCGCTCGCACAAATTACAACGCGCCAGGGCCAAGGTTCTGCCTCTGGGGACGCCAACCCAGGGAGCCATTGACGGCAACGCTCGCTGGGTATACCGTGTCTGACACAGCTGCATGTAACAACGCTTCGCCACGGGGGGCGTGTGATGTTTGCACCCATAAAGGGAGTCTGGGCGCAACGAGTCACCCTTCTGTGCGCCTCATTTGTGAGCCTCTCAATCTTGATTTTGGCTACTTCCGGCGCAACCTATGCGCAGATGTATCCTGGGCAACTACCGGGGCAGGGGCAATCGGGCCAGCAGCGCGGTTCGACGGCGGTCGTTCTCGTGAACGTCGTTGGCGAGGATGGCGGCCCGACGGGAGCAGGGGCCGAGGTGACGCTTTCCTCCGAAGGCGATAACGGCCGCACGGAGATGGCCGGGAGCGACGGAATGGTCCGCTTCGTGGGAATCAGTCGCGGCTATTACAGCGTAAGGGCGCACGAACTTGGTTATGACGACGGTTTCAGCAACGTGGATGTGGCTACGAGCTACGGCACGTTCACAGCGACCGTCTCTCTGCGAGCGCAACCTTCGGCGGATTCTGAAGGCAAGGGAATGGTGCTCGCCCCTAAGGCGAAGGCCGAATTGGACAAGGGAGTCGATGCGCTACGGCATCAGCGTTATGACGAGGCTCGATCACACCTCGACGCCGCCTATAAACTCGCGCCGGGAAATCCCGAAGTGAATGACAGGCTTGGGGAATTTTTTCTCGTAACGAAAGACATCGAGAAAGCGCAGGATTCGCTGCAGAATGCTCTCTCGCTCGACCCGGATAATGTCAACACGCTTACGGATCTCGGCGAGTTGCGAATCGTGCAAGGCAATTATCCGGCCGCGCAAAAATCGCTGGAACAGGCCGTAAACCTCAGTCAGCGTGATTGGCTCGCGCATTGGATGCTCGGTGTGGTCTATTTGCGCGGGAACGAAAACGAGAAGGCCCGCGCGGAGGCCGCTGCCGCAATTAAGGTAGGAAAGGGAAGCGCCAATGACGCGCAATTCGTGCTCGGCGAAGCTCTCGCGAAATTGGGACGCACGGACGAAGCGATCCACGCGTTACAGCTGTTCGTTAAGGGATCACCCAAGAATTCCTATGCGCCTGCCGCTACCGAAATGATCGCAAAACTTGAGTCCGGTGAAACGCCGATTTTGCCGGACGACGTGGCGCCAACAACGCGGACCGCAGCGCCATAGAATCCATCGGGCCTGTTTTCCTCAGGAGGCTGAGTGAAGTTCCTGCAAGCTGCGGCGATCGTTATCGTGCTCCTGCTTATTCCTGCGAACTCCCGAGCGCAGTTCGGTGGCGCGTCCGTTGTCGTTCGCGTCACTTCGTGGGAGGGAGGGCCGCTCGACGAGGCTGCCGACGTCATGCTTGCTCCGGAGGGCCAGCAAGGCCTGCACCAGACCACTGGTCCGGTTGCGGAGGCACAATTTGACCATGTCAGATCCGGCCGCTATGACGTGGAGGTAAAGGCGCTCGGTTACAAGACAGGCCACGCCACCGTGGAAGTAGACACAATGCAGATGGCGTTTGTTGTGTCCGTCAGCCTGCAACCGGATTCAGAAGACGCTCAGCCCGTTAATAACGGCACGCTCCTGGCGCCGAAAGCGCGAAAAGAAATGGAAAAAGGAGACGCGGCGCTCAAAGCCGGCAAGTTCGCGGAGGCTGAAGAACATCTCAAGATCGCATACAAACTGGCGCCCGGCGACCCTGATATCAACTACATGCTCGGCTATGCGTCGATGGGATTGAAGGAATATGACGACGCGCAGAAGTATCTGCTCGCGGCGATTTCGTTGAAGCCGCAGCATACGCTGGCGCTCATTGCGCTCGGGCGGCTGCACCTTGAAACAGGCGATCCCAAGAGTGCCGCGGAGCCGCTGGAGCAGGCGATTTCTTTTGACTCGTCGAATTGGCGGGCGCACTGGCTGCTCGCCGAGGCGTACCTCAGGGACAAAAGTTATGAAGAAGCGGCCCATGAAGCCGGCCTCGCGGTGAAGGCGAGAAATGGCGCTGGGGACGGAGCGCAGCTCATCCTCGGCCAGGCGTTGGCAGCCTTGGGCCGAAATGCCGAGGCGATCGCGGCGCTAAACGCATATCTTATAGCTTTGCCGAACAGTCCTTCGGCTGCGACCGTGCGGTCCGCGATTACAGTGTTGCAGCAACAGCTGGATGCACAGGCCTCTCGCCAATCCGTTTCGCTCTCGACCGGTTCAACGGCTGAGCCCGATGCGCCGGCTGTAGCAGCCGAAACTACTGTCCTTGCGCCCGTCCGCTCCGAACCCGCTGCCCCCGCCGTTAATTGGGCGCCGCCTATGGTTGACGAGACAACGCCCATCGTTGCGAAGGGCGTCGTCTGCCCAGCTTCGCAAGTGATACAGAATACGGGCGAACGCATGCTTGAGTTGGTGGCCAATTTCAACAACATTGATGCCACCGAAGAGATGGTTCATGAGCGGCTAGACGGCATCGGAAAATCGATCGAAACTGTAAAGCGCCGCTTTGACTATCTCGTGTCGATATCCGAGGTGAGACCCGGATTGCTGGATGTGGAAGAATTGCGCAACGGCACGGCTGCCCCTTCCGTTTTTCCGGGGGATATCGTGACAAGGGGAGTGCCGGCTCTAGCGCTGGTGTTCCACCCGGATTTTCGTTCGGACTACGAGATGACGTGCGCAGGACAGGGAGAGCTGCGCGGCCATCCGACGTGGATTGTCGACTTTAAACAAAAGGATCATCGTCCGAGCCGGTTGCGCCTCTACAGGATCGATTCGATGGTTTATCCCGTGAGCCTCGAAGGCCGCGCCTGGATCGACGCAGAAACATTTCAGGTAATGAGGCTGGAAACAGACATGATCCATCCGATGCCTGAAATCCAGTTGTTGCGCGACTACATCCGGGTAGATTACAAACCCGTGCAATTTCAGGGTGCGAAAACTGTCCTCTGGCTGCCCTCGGCCGCCGACATGTACTTCGATTTTCGGCACGAACGGTATCATCGCCACGAGAACCTTTCGCGGTATCGGCTGTTTTCGGTGGGCGCTACACAACAGATCAATCAACCGGCCAGCACTCATTAATTGTCGAACGGTCATCAGGTAGTAAATTCGGCCGCTGCGTTACTGAACGCGCTCATGAACGTAGCCCGCGTCATCCAGGGCCTTCATGATTTCTGCGACGTGCTCAGGCCCGCGAGTTTCCATCGTAATGTCGATTACCGTGTCACCAAGAACAACGCCATAGTAAGCGCGATCGTGCTTCGTTTCGACAATGTTAGCCTTCTGATCGGCTATTACCGTCGCAAGCCTTTGCAGCGCCCCCGGATGATCGGGTAAGTGGATGCGCAGGCGGACCAGGCGCCCGTCTTTCACTAATCCGCGCTCGATGATGCGCGAGAGCAGGGAAACGTCGATATTGCCGCCGCCCACCAGGACTCCGACGTTTTTTCCGGTGAATGGAATTTTCTTTTGCAGCACTGCCGCCGTGGCCACGGCCCCTGCCCCTTCCGTCAAAGTTTTTTCTTTTTCCAGCATCAGCAGAATGGCGATGGCGATCTCTTCTTCGTCAACCGTGAGAATTTCATCCACGTATTTCTGGACCAACGGGAATGTGATCTCTCCTGCTCGACGCACGGCGATGCCGTCAGCGATAGTTTTCTTGGCCGGGATCGTCACAGGCTTCTTGTGCTCGATGGCGGCTTTCATCGATGGCAGCCGCGAAGTCTGGACGCCGATCACGCGAATCTTCGGCTTCAGCTCTTTCACGGCGCAGGCGACGCCGCCGATCAAGCCGCCGCCGCCGATTGGCACGACGACCGCATCGATCTCCGGATGTTGATCAAGCATCTCAATGCCGACGGTGCCTTGCCCGGCGATCACCGCGTCGTCGTCAAACGCATGAATAAAGGTCAAGTGGCCTTCCGCGGCGCGATGCAGCGCTTCCTGGCAGGCCTCGTCATAAATAGTACCTTTGAGCACGACCTCCGCCCCAAAGCCGCGCGTGGCCGACACTTTCACGAGGGGCGTCGTCAGCGGCATACAGATCAAGGACGCGATGCCGCGCTTTGTTGCATGAAAGGCCACGGCTTGCGCGTGATTTCCCGCCGACGCGGCAATCACGCCGCGCCGCTTCTCTTCATCGGAAAGAAGCAAAATTTTGTTCAGGGCGCCGCGCTCTTTGTACGCGCCCGTCATTTGCAGATTTTCGAGTTTGAAAAAGATCGAGTTGCCGCTGATCCGTGAGACGGTTTCCGAACGGACGAACGGCGAAAGATACACGGAGCCGCGGATGCGGGCGGCTGCCTCGCGAATCGATTTGAGCGTCACCATTTCGGTTGAAAGTTATCCCGCAAGCGAAGTCCTGCACGAAGCGCGAAACGGCTCCGGCCGCAGACCGCTTATTTTAACCTGTTCGCTGGAAAATATTGGAAGCAATCATGCCGCAAGGTGCTTCGGCGGGTTATCCGCTATGCCGCGCGGGATGCCAAAAGCGTTTCTTCTTCGAGGGTACGATCACCGCGGCTGCCCGTTCCAGCACTTTCATGAATTCGCGGGCATTGCTCGAAAGCGGGCGGCTGCGTAAATGGATCACGTCCAGGCTGCGGTGCAGCGGCTCCGCATCGGTGATTTCAATCGCGCGCAGTTTTCCATTGCGCAATTCATCGGAAAGAGCGATCAGCGGCAAGAACGCAAACCCAAGCTTCCGCTCGACCATTTTCTTGGCCGATTCGATGGTTTCCACTTCCAGGACGGTATTTGGGAGCCAGCCTTCCCGGCGGAAGAGTCCCTGACTGAATGTCCAATCGCTCGAGCCGCGGTCATAGAAAATCAGCGGCCATGCCCTGACCTCTTCCAGCTTCGCCTGGCGCTTGCGGCAATTCGGGTGCGCCGGGTGACCGACCAGAATGAGGGGATCGTCGCGCAGCATCTGCGTTTCGATTTCCTGGTGGTTTACGGAACGCACCAGCCCGATGTCCGTCTCGCCCTCGAGCACCATGCCCAGCACCTTTTGCGAATTTCCGGAGCGCAAGTTCACCATCACGTTCGGATGTGCTTCGCGGTATGACTGCATCACCTCCGGCAGAAAGTACGTGCAAATCGAAAGAGCGGCAGCTACGCGCAGCGCGCCGCCGGAGGAGGGTTGTAGTTCGTGAACTGCCTGCCGGGCCTGGGCTGCCACTCGCAAGAGCTCTTCGGCTTGGGGACGGAAGGCTTGACCCGCTTCGGAGAGCATCGGCGCGCCGATGCCGCGGTTGAACAGTTTCACGCCCAGAGAATCTTCCAGGGCGCGAATGCGGCCGCTTACGGCGGGCTGGCTAACGCGCAGAGCCTCGGCAGCGCGATGAAAGCTGCCATAGTTGAGGACGGCCAAAAATGTCTGGACTTGATGAATTTCCACGGAATTGCTCCAGGGTCGAAAGCGTTCCTCTATTGGAATTCCCGTTGGGCGCGATAAATCTACCTTATCAAGCCGATAAGCACAATCAGTTTGACGAAATATGCCGGATCACCCAGAATCCCTGCAACCTCGCTGAGCAAACGGTCCGGGGGATTACTGGCGATCTCCGCCACCCTCCCCACAGATTGGGTTGCGGGCAACAACATTGTTTGCCTGTGATCTCCCGGCCGAAATAATCCAGGGCCCTCCGCGGTGAATCCCTTCAACTCGGTAATGCGACTCGATTTTCGTGGGATTATCTTTCCACTCCGGCATTGTTCCGCCGCTCAAGGCATCGTAACCTGATGAAGATCCAGAAAGGTCCGAATGTACAAGCGGCTCGTTTGCTTCCTTTGCATCAGTTTGTTTGCGCCGGTTTTTGCGGCGGGGTCAGCCCTGCACGATGCCTTCAATTCGCAGCAGGCATATGCCTATACGGCGCAAGTCGCCGGCTTTGGCGAGCGCTGGCCAGGCTCGCTGGGGCACCAGAAAACGGAAGATCTGATTCATCAGGTCCTGCAAAAAGACGGCGCGCAAATCGAAGCCGACGATTTCACGGCGCGCACGCCGCGTGGCTCTGTGCCGGTCCACAACATCATCGGTAAGTTCAACGTAACGGCCGACCCGAACCAGCCGATTTTCATTTTAGCAGGGCATTACGACACGCTTTTTAAGAAGGGCTTCATTGGCGCGAACGATGGTGCATCGAGCACTGCAATCCTTCTCTCTTTCGCGGACTCCCTGGCGCATCGGCAGACCAAAATGCAGATCTGGCTTGTTTGGACCGATCTTGAAGAAGCTATCCAATCCTTTACAAATGGGGACGGCCTCTACGGCAGCACGCATCTCGCGCGGAAGCTCGCGGCTGAAGGGTTCGTCCCGCGGATTCGCGGATTCTTCTTGCTCGATATGATCGGCGACAAGGATTTGAACGTCGCTCGCGAGACGAATTCGTCGGAGGCTTTACAAAGGATCATTTATCGGGCGGCCGACCAGCTCGGCTATGGGAACTATTTCTTTCAATACGATGCGAACATCATCGATGACCACGCGCCCTTTCTGCAGGTAGGGATTCCCGCCGTTGATGTGGTGGATGCGGAATATGGCCCGATTGGGCCGCAGTACGATGGGATGGGCGAGTATCACCACACGAATCTGGATACCATGGACAAAGTTTCGCAGCACAGCTTGGAGATCGTGGGCCGCACGATCCTTCTTACGATCGAGTTTATCGATGCGCAGAGTTGATTCTGACACCAGTCTTTCTTTGCAAAATCCGCCGCAAAAGGGCAAAATGAAGTTGTAATCAGGAGCATTCCGAATGGCCACCGAACTCGCTAGAGGCGTCACGCTGGAGAAGCCCGAGGACGTCCAGAATTTTCTGAAGGACGAGGGCATTCTCTTCGCTCAGCTCGACAAAGTGGTGAACTGGGCGCGACGCAGTTCGATTTGGCCTATGACCTTCGGGCTGGCCTGCTGCGCTATCGAGATGATGTCGATGGCGGCGTCGCGCTACGACATCGCGCGATTCGGCGCCGAAACATTTCGCGGCTCACCTCGGCAGGCGGACTTGATGATCATCGCGGGCCGCGTTTCGCAGAAAATGGCGCCGGTCATTCAGCAGCTTTATGCGCAGATGCCTGAGCCGAAATGGGTAATTTCGATGGGCGCATGCGCGACTTCGGGAGGAGTTTTTAACAACTACGCGATCGTTCAGGGCGTGAATCAAGCCATTCCCGTCGATGTTTATGTCCCCGGCTGTCCACCGCGGCCCGAGGCGCTGGTCTATGCGATCATGCAGCTTCAGAAGAAGATCGACAACACACGCGGCAGCTTTCTTCGCTCGCTGAATTTCTCCAAGAGCTAGGCCAATCTACCTAAAGCAGCGGTTCAGCTATTCGGAGCCGCCGACTCTGACTTGTTCGGCGTCGGTGCAGGTGCGCCGCCTGTTCCAGGCTGCGTTATTTCGATGTCGAGCGTGATGTTTACGTCATCGCCGACAATGATCGGGTCCGCCGTAATGCCGAAATCGTTCCGGTTAATAGTAGCCGTGGCTTCGGCGCCGCGACGCATGGTCCCGTTTTGATTAATTGCCGGCGTTGGGCCGGCCACGTCAAAGACAACTTCTTTCGTCACTCCGTGAAGCGTGAGATTGCCGGCCATTTTTGCCTTGCCGTCGCCCGTCGACCAAATCTTCGTGGATTCAAACGTCATGGTAGGGAACTTTGTGACGTCGAAGAACTTTTCGCTCTTCAAGTCATTATCCCGTGCGGTGACGCGAGTATCGATCGAGCTCATTTCGACAGACGCCGTGACGCTGGACTTCGAGATGTCGCCGTCATCCAGATGAACGGTGCCGCTGATCTTCGTGAAATCGCCCTGCACGTTGGAGATGCCGAGGTGGCGCACCACAAACTGAACCGCCGAGTTGTTCGGATCAACCTTCCAGACGCTGTCAGCTGCCATCGTAGAGACTGCCATCATCGACGCCAGCGCGCCCGCTGCGAGCCACCTCTTCATGCAACCCTCCTCTTTGATTAAGACGATCCCCGTTATCTCCATCTTAGACGCAATGCCAGGAGATTCCGCTACGTAAAATTTACTAGAGACAGCTTCGAGCGCCCTCACGCTGCTATCAACTGAAGGGCGTTCAGAGTGCCTGTCAATATTAGTTGAAGCTTCTTGTAAGACTCGGAAGTAGTCAATTCCACGTCTTGCTCCATGCGGGGGAGGGTGATTCGGGATCTCAAGTTTTACTTGAACCCTGCTTTGCTGCGGAAGAACCCCAAGCCGCACACTTAGCGGCCGATGCAAAACCGATCTCGTCACGCAGAGGAGGATGGCGAAGACGCGGAAGTAGGAAGGCCGATCTCAAGTGACGTCTTAAGAATCTGCGAGTAATTGCTGGATCTGCCGAAGATCGCTCGTTGCGAACCTTGAGATCATTTCGAGATTCATTTTTAAGACAGCGAACACTTGACCGATACTGTGGCGAAGCTCGCGGGCGCCGCCGCCGCTTCGTCATGCTGTGCTCGCAATAGCCCGCTGTCCAAGTCACCCGCAACAAGTTTCAACGGTTTCTCGATGTTTCCAATTCCATCCAAGGACCGATAATGGTTGAGGCTGTTTTTATTTGGCTTACGGCCCTC
>DATEME010000485.1:0-10553 GCA_035275865.1 Candidatus Acidiferrales bacterium
CGCAAGAGCAGGCCGCAGCCGTCTATGCGGCAACGGTACGGAGCACGGCACCGGTATACGTCTCACCATTTCTTGGCAGGCTCGATGACGAAGGCGAGAACGGAATGGACCTTGTGCGAAATATCAAACGAATGTATGAAAGCGGGGACGGTCACGTACACGTTCTGGCGGCGAGCATTCGCAGCATCGAGCACCTGCTAGGATCATTTCAATTGAAGGCTGAGCTTGTGACCGCACCGGGCAAAATATGGGAAGAGTGGGCGAATAGGGGCTGTCCTTTGCCGTCGAATGATTTCGTATATGAGGGAAAGGGCAAGGACGGCGCCAGCCTCAAGGCGATTCCGTATCAAGAGATCGATTTGAATCGCTCTTGGGAGAGCTTTTCCATCGAGCACAGACTCACGACAAAGGGCATCCGGAAATTCGTGGACGACTACAAAAGCACGTTGAAGCAATCCGCCTGAAAAGGAGGGCCGGAGTGGCGAAGACCCAATTCATCATTCTAGGTGGGGGAATGGTTGCGGGGTACGCCGCCAAGGAGCTGGTCGAGCGCGGATTGAAACCCGGCGAGTTAACTATCGTTTCGGCGGATGGTGCATTGCCCTACGAACGACCACCACTTTCAAAGGGATTTCTTGCGGGCAAGGACAGCGAGACCGGCATCCTGATCAATCCGTCTGACTGGTACCCGCAGCACGGGATTGAGGTGGCGCTCAATACAGTGGTGACGGGCGTCGACCTGGCAAAAAAAAGTTTCCGCGTCTCGTCCGGCCAAATTTTCGAAGCCGAGAAACTGCTGATTGCGACGGGCGCTCGGGCGAGAACGCTCAACGTGCCCGGAAAGGATTTGGCGAATATTTTCTATCTGCGATCGATGGACGACTCGCGGAAGATTCGAGCGGCAGCCGAAAATTCGAAGCGAGCCGTGGTGATCGGCGGCGGATTCATCGGCATGGAAGTCGCGGCGGTACTCACGCAAAAGGCCGTTCATACGACAATGATTTTTCCCGAAGAGCGCGTCTGGAGGCGGATGTTTACGCCGGAGATGTCGAAATTCTTTGAACGATATTACGCGGATCGCGGCGTTGACATACTCACGAAAACGAATGTGGCCGGGTTCGAAGGCAAAGGCAACGTGAGCGCGGTCGCGTTGGAAGGCGGGCGGACAGTTCCTTGCGACATGGCGATCGCGGGAGTGGGCGCGGCGCCAGTAACCGAACTTTTCGAGAAAACGGAAATTTTGGGGCGCGACGGTGTGCAAGTGAATGAATTTCTCGAGACCGGAGCGCCCGGCGTTTATGCTGCGGGAGACGTGGCGAATTATCCGGATACGATTTTTGAAAAGCGGCGGCGCGTGGAGCATTGGGACAACGCCGTGTCGCAAGGGCAGCATTGGGTGCGCGTGGCGATGGGCGAACGCCAGCCGTTCGTACACGTGCCGTATTTTTTCTCCGATGTCTTCGATCTTTCGTACGAATTCTGGGGCGATTCGGACGGGGCGACCCAGACGATGGTTCGCGGCGATGTGAGCAGCTCGAGTTTCAGCGTTTGGTGGCTAAAAGGCGAGCGATTGATTGCCGCATTTGCGATGAACCGGCCGGATGAAGAGCGCAATGCTGCACCGGAATGGATTCAATCGAAGAAGAAGGTTTCCGCGGCACGGCTCGGAGAGCAAAACCGGGCCGTTAACGAGGCGGTCCAAGGCTGATTGACGGCACATTCTCATTCGCGCGCCGATGCGATTTAAATGAGCAAGAAATCCGCGGAGCGCCGCGGAGTAAAGATTTCGCTCAAGAGCACATCCTGCTCCTGAATTACCGGATAGCCTTCGCAGCAGGTGATGAGGTGCGCGAGGGCGCGCGGAAGAAACAGGCCGTCATCACTGGCGCGCAAATAAGCTCGCGAATGCCACAGGCCCAACATGGTGCACTGGGTCTTCGGTTCGTCGGCCAGGTTGCGAAAAACGATGAAGCCCCGGAAGCCGCGTTCTTTTTTCGCTTCCGGGAGAAGCGTGCGGACCGACTTCACGAATTCATCGAGCTTGCCGGGAAGAATGGTGAACCGCCACGTGCGTGCGTACATAGGCCCCCCAAGTGCGCAAACATCAAGTTCAGCGTGCAAGTGGCCGTGCGCCTAAATTACTGAAGGAACGTGCGCACGAGGCTATCATGGCGGGCAAAGGCGCACTAGGAATGTTTTCGGCTTCGCTTTGGTGCACGCCGAGGGGCGGTCGACCTAATGCGTTTCAGCGCGCGCCCTTTATGGATGGCAAGATGGGTGGTTTTGTCGCTTTTGATGATGTACTGCGGGTCGTCCTTCGAAGCGTGATGGACGTAACCCTTGATCGTGGTATCTGAGACGACCTTTTTCACGATCACGCCGCGGACTCTTCCTGCTTCGGAATTCCATTCGACGTGGTCGCCGCGCTTGAATGCCTTCGCCGTCAAACGCTTCTCTCGTCAGAAACCCGGGGCGCCGGTGGAGGCGGGGCGGACTTCGGCGGTCATTTCAGCGCGGGCCGCGCCGAAGCGGAGACGTTCGAAGTAGACCTGTCCGAGCGACATGACGCCCGTGTAGAGGTAGCCCCAGACGAAAAGCAGGAAAAACGGAATTGTGGCGTAATTCTGCATCTGGCCGGCGTAAAGTGTCGCGGCGGCGAAATAGAGTCCGAGAATGATCTCGAGATAGGGGTACAAGCCGCTGCGTTTGCGATAGGTTCGCTTCTTGATCCACGACGCTCCCGAACCAGCTTTCGCCTCGACGCGATACTTCGGCGTGCGGACGAACTCGGACTTCACGCCGAACAGCGCCTCAAGCACGGCAACCGCATTGCGAACGGAAAGGCCGATGCCGAGCGCCATGACGAAAGGCAAATACAGGAAGGTGCGCCTCCACGTTTTCGGGTAAAAGGCGCGCTGTGCGGCAAGATAAAACGACGAAATTGAGCACGTCGAGGCCAAAAACAGCGGCAGGTCGATGATGAGGACCTGGAACCATCCCTGATAGAAGCGGACGATCATCGCAGGCAAAAGGATCAGCGACATGAAGACCATCAGTGGATAGCTGATGTTCGCCGTAAGATGAAAGATCGCCTCGGCCTTTACCGCGGCGGGCTGATCGGAACGCAGCACACGCGGAAGGATCTTCTTGGCCGTTTGCATCAAGCCCTTGGCCCAACGCGCCTGTTGCGACTTGAAGGCGTTCATTTCGACGGGAAGCTCGGACGGGCACTCGATTTCCGGCAAATAGACGAAGTTCCAGCCGCACATCTGCGCGCGGTACGAAAGGTCCGTATCTTCCGTCAGCGTATCGTGCTGCCAGCCGCCGGCTTCTTCGATGGCGGCGCGGCGCCAGATGCCGGCGGTTCCATTGAAATTGAAAAAGAGCTTGCTCCGGAAACGAGAGGAATGCTCGATGGCAAAATGGCCGTCGAGAAGAATGGCTTCGCATTCGGTGAGCGCGGAGTAGTTGCGATTGACGTAGCTCCAGCGCGTCTGAACCATTGCAATCTTCGAGTCGCCAAAATACGGCACCGTTCGGCGCAAAAAATCGGCGGGCGGAATGAAATCCGCGTCGAAAATAGCGACGAATTCGCCTTTGGCGGACTTGAGCCCTTCCTGAAGCGCACCGGCCTTAAAGCCTTCGCGATTATCGCGATGGATGTATTCGATGGGAACGCCCAGCTGTCGATAGCGCTCGACGCAATCGCGCGCGACGACCTTGGTTTCATCGGTCGAGTCGTCGAGCACCTGAATATCGAGCAGCTCGCGCGGATAATCGAAGGCGGCGACGGATTCTACGAGGCGGTCGATCACGTAGCGCTCGTTGAAAATCGGGAGCTGCACGGTGACGCGCGGCCATTCCTTCACTTCGGGTGGCGGGCCGGCGGCGTTTTTGCGATGTTTGAAATATTTGTATACCAGCGCGTAGCGGTGAATTCCAAAGCACGCCAGGACCGTCATGACGAAGAAATACGGGAGCATGATGCTCATATCGAAAGCGTTGGCGTGGTAAAGGCCGCGAAACGTGGGATTGGAAATGCGATGCCAATAGGCGGAAAGAGCGCCGCTTTGGATATAGATCAGGGCCAGGTTGTGTGGCGCGGTCAGAACATTCACAGGAGCGTCAGCCTCTCAACGAAAAGCGAGGAGTTCACAAGTATGCGCGAACCAGAAGGCCGGAGACGGTATTATACGGGGCTTCCGGCCTATGTCAACGAGGAGCAAGCCTTAGAGGGCGTGAGGTCACTTCTTGCGAAAAGGGCGAACAGCAGAGTGGAAAAATGGCACAGAGTCGTAGTCTCCAAACCGTCAGGCCTGACATTTTGTGCCCATTTGTACGCGGCTGATATTACTGGAAACCAACCTGGCTCGCCGCGCGTCCTCATAGATAGGGTCCCTGCCGGCCAAGACGGCGTTTCGGGCGTGAAGGAGTCCGCCCGGAAGAATCAGCGAATGGCGAGGATCCTTAACTGAGTGGGGAGCGCAAGGCGGCATTGCGCCGCGCGCTTGCAAGGCGAGAAGCCCATGAGGCCGCAACATTCGACGGGATTAAATACAGAGACTAACGATATGCGAGTTGTTGCGTCTGAAGATGTACCGTTGACGCTCTCGGTGAAGGTGTGCCCGCGCGAATGTGCAGCGAGGCGCGTGGAATAAAAGGATTCAACGTTAACGCGGTGAACTCTCCCCGTGAATCGCTTTCAAGAGTGAAGAATAACCAGTCCGGTATAATAGTTTGATCCCTAAGCAGAAACGGAGCCAGACGTAATCCAATGCCTGAGAAGATGCCGCCTTCGACGCCCACGGAAACATCCTCTGTAGCGGTGGAGACACCGCGCTATTCTTCGCCCCCGAGCCACGGGCACTATACGCCGCAACCGACGAGCGGTAAGAAGAGCAAGGCGTGGATCTGGCTCGTGATTCTGGTGGTGATCCTGGGTGCCGGCTATTTCATGTACAACCAGTACCAGGCGATGCAGCAGCAGGCGGCTCAGCGCCGAAACCGCCGGCCGCAATCCGTTCCGGTGACAACAGCGCGCGCTCAGAAGAGCGATATGAACGTCTACGTGGAAGCGTTGGGCACCGTGACGCCGATTTACACGGATACGATTACGAGCCGCGTTTCCGGACAGATCGTCAACATTTATTACCGCGAAGGACAGATGGTTCACAAGGGCGCTCCGCTGATTGACATCGATCCGCGCCCTTATGAGGCTGCGGTAACGCAGATGTCGGGCCAGCTCGCGAAAGACAAGGCACTGCTGGCCGAGGCGCAGCTTGATCTGGACCGCTATCAGACAGCCTACAGCAGGAATGCGATCGCGAAGCAGCTGCTGGACGATCAAACGCAACTCGTTCACCAGGACGAAGGAACGGTGCAGAACGACGAGGGTCAACTTGAAAACGCGCGCGTGAACCTGGCCTATACACACATCGCGTCCCCAATCGATGGACGCGTTGGCCTGCGGTTGGTGGACATGGGAAACATCGTGCAGGCGAATAGCACTACGCCGCTCGTTGTGGTCACACAGCTTCAGCCGATCACCGTGATCTTCAGCGTGGATCAGGGCTATCTAGGGCAGATCCAGGAACAACTTCGGCAAGGGCACAGGATGAGTGTGGAAGCGTTGGACCGCAACCAGGAGACAAAAATTGCGGATGGCACTTTGCTTACGCTCGACAATCAGGTGGATGTGAGCACAGACACCGTGAAACTACGCGCGTCATTTAATAACGCGGACGGCAAGCTCTTCCCGAATGCGTTTGTGAATGCGCGGCTCCTGCTGAATACGCAGCGTGGCGACACTGTGGTTCCTACGAACGCCATTCAGCGCAACGCGCAAGGCGCGTTTGTGTATGTGATCGGGTCCGATGGAACGGCAAAGGTGCAGAACGTGACCGCCGGCGTGTCCGACGACAATATGACTGCGGTTCAGGGCATCGAGCCCGGAGCCGTCGTGGCGACGACCGGATTTAACCAGCTTCAGGACGGAATTAGAGTGACCCTTCCCGGCGAGGGTCGCGGAGCACGAGGCAATCGGACCGCCGATAGCAATCCCGCAAATGGAGAAAACGCGCGTTGAGTCCGTCTCGCCCATTTATTCAGCGGCCGATAGCGACTTCGCTTTTCATGGCGGCGATTCTGCTGGCGGGCATTGTCGCGTTTACGCAGTTGCCCGTCTCGGCCTTACCGGAAGTCGATTACCCGACGATTCAGATCGTGACGTTCTATCCGGGCGCCAGCCCGGACGTGGTGGCGACGGCAATTACGGCGCCGCTCGAGCGACAGTTTGGCCAGGTGCCGGGGCTGAATCAGATGACGTCGATCAGCTCGGACGGCAGCTCGGTCGTCGTGTTGCAGTTTTCGCTTAGCTTGAACATTGACGTAGCCGAGCAGGAGGTGCAGGCCGCGATCAATGCCGCCGGAAATTTCCTGCCGACAAACCTTCCCACGCCTCCGATTTACAGTAAGACGAATCCCGCCGATGCGCCGATTCTAACTTTGGCGCTGACTTCGGACGCGATTCCGCTTTCGCAAGTGGAAGATATGGCCGATACGCGCCTGGTGCAGAAGATTTCGCAGCTGCCGGGCGTTGGCTTGGTGAGCATCAGCGGCGGCCAAAAACCGGCGGTGCGCATCGAGGTGAACCCCGTGGCGCTCTCTTCCAACGGTATCAACCTGGAAGATGTGCGCACGGCGATTGCCCAGACGAGCCTGGATGCGGCAAAGGGAAATTTCGACGGCCCGCATCAGGATTATCAGATCGACGCGAATGATCAGCTCACGAGCGGGAACGACTTCAAGAATCTGGTCGTAGCCTATCGCAACGGCGCGCCCGTGCTGCTTTCGGATGTAGCGAAGGTGGTTGGCCTCGAGGAGGGGATTGAGAACGAGAGACAAGCGGCGTGGATGAATGACACGCCGGCCGTGATCGTCAACATCCAACGCCAGCCGGGCGCGAACATCATTCAAGTGGTCAATAGTATTCAGAATTTGCTGCCGGTCTTGCAGCAGAGCCTGCCGGCGTCGATTCACGTCTCGACCCTTACCGACCGGACGGTAACGATTCGAGCTTCGGTCCGGGACGTCGAGTTTGAGCTGATGCTCACCGTCGCGCTGGTTGTGATGGTGATCTTCCTTTTCTTGAGGAACGTCTACGCGACCATCATTCCGGCGGTTGCTGTGCCGATTTCGCTGGTCGGCACGTTGGGCGCGATGTATTTGACCGGTTACAGCCTCAACAATCTCACGCTGATGGCATTAACGATTTCCACCGGATTCGTGGTGGACGACGCGATCGTAATGATCGAGAACATCGTGCGCTACATCGAGGCCGGAAAGCCTCCGATGGAGGCGGCGTTCGAGGGTTCGGAGCAGATTGGATTCACGATCGTTTCGTTGACGGTGTCGCTGATCGCGGTCTTGATCCCGCTGCTCTTCATGGGAGACATTGTCGGGCGGTTGTTCCGGGAATTCGCGGTGACGTTGAGCGTCACGATTTTTGTTTCGGCGGTCGTCTCGCTTACGCTGACGCCGATGATGTGTTCGCGGCTTTTGCGGCACACGCCGGAGTCGCAGCAGAGCCGGTTCTTCCGCAAATCCGAGGACATTTTTAACCGGATCATCGCCTTCTACGGCCGCACGCTGCAATGGGTGCTGCGCCATCAGGTGGAAACGCTTGTGGTTGCGGCGGGAACGCTCGTATTTACCGTATTTCTTTATATTGTGATCCCGAAAGGATTCTTCCCGGTTCAGGATACGGGCATCATTCAGGGATTTACGCAGGCTCCGGATTCCATCTCGTTCACGGCGATGTCGCAAAAGCAGCGGGATGTGGCCCGAGTACTCCTGCAGGATCCGGCAGTCGAATCGCTTTCATCGTTCATCGGGATCGATGGAACGAACACGACGATGAACAGCGGCAGAATTCTTGTCAATCTGAAGCCGCTTGAGGATCGTCGAATCAGTGCCACAGAGGTCATTCGCCGGCTTGAGCCCGAGGCGGCTAAGGTTGAGGGCATCACGCTCTACATGCAGCCGGTGCAGGATCTGACGGTGGAAGACCGCGTAAGCCGCACGCAATATCAATACACGCTGGAGGATCCGAACCAGACCGAATTGAACGAGTGGTCGAAAAAGTTTGTCGATCAACTGAAAGAATTGCCGCAGCTGACCGACGTCGCCACGGACCAGCAATTGGGCGGGCTGGCCGAGAAACTCGTGATCGACCGAGTGACGGCTTCGCGAATGGGTATTACGCCCAACATGATCGACCAAACGTTGTATGACGCGTTCGGTCAGCGGCAAGTCGATACACTATATACGCAGCTGAATCAGTACCACGTGATTCTGGAGACGATGCCGAATTTCCAGAATAATCCGAAGGATCTGAACAACATTTTCGTTCGATCCGGCGTGGCCGCGGCGGCGGGCGGCGGCGGAACTGCGGCGACACCCACGGGTGGCGCGGGAAATGGCGCAGCTGGCGGCATTGCGGCGGGCACTTCAAATCCGGCGCCGGTGGCAGCGTCGAACGGCGGCGCGGTACCGCTCAGCGCTTTTGCCCATTTCGAAGAAGTGAGCTCCCCGCTTTCGATCAACCGGCAGGGGCAGTTTCCTGTGGTGACGGTTTCTTTCAATCTTGCGCCCGATGCTTCTTTGGGTGACGCCACTTCAGCAATTGAAAAGGTGCGCCAGGACTTGAACATGCCGCTGAGTATTCAGACGGCGTTTCAAGGAACAGCGGCGTCGTTCGAATCGTCGCTGAGGAATGAACCGTTGCTGATTCTGGCGGCGTTGATCACCGTTTATATCGTGCTCGGCGTCCTGTACGAGAGCTATATCCATCCGCTGACAATTCTTTCGACGCTGCCTTCGGCAGGCGCGGGCGCGATTCTGGCGCTCCTTCTCTGCAAGCAGGAATTGAGCGTGGTGGCGCTGATCGGCATCATTCTTTTGATCGGCATCGTCGAGAAAAACGGCATCATGATGATCGACTTTGCCCTGGAAATGGAACGCAAAGAGGGCAGAGAGGCGACCGATGCGATCTATCAGGCATGTTTGCTGCGGTTTCGTCCCATTCTAATGACGACCATGGCTGCCATGCTCGGCGGCGTGCCACTCGCGCTTGGCACCGGCATCGGATCCGAGTTGCGCAAGCCGCTCGGTATTTCGGTGGTGGGCGGATTGATCGTGAGCCAGGTGCTGACGCTTTATACGACGCCGGTGATTTACATTTTCTTTGACAAGCTCGCGCGGAAGTTCTCCCGCTCCCGCGTAGGTCATCCTGAGGCCGAACCCTATCCCGCGGACTAGCCCATGAGCCTATCGTCTCCATTCATTCGCCGGCCGGTGGGAACGACGCTTCTCACGATTGCGATCGCTTTGGCTGGCGTCGTCTCGTTCCTATTCCTGCCGATGGCGCCGTTGCCGCAAGTGGATTATCCGACGATCTCCGTCGGCGCGAGCTTGCCGGGTGCGAGTCCCGAGATTATGGCGTCCTCGGTCGCCACGCCGCTGGAACGCCAATTCGGGCGTATTGCCGGCATCACGGAGATGACGTCGTCGAGTGGATTGGGATCGACAAACATTACGATGCAGTTCGACCTGAACCGCAACATCGACGGAGCGGCGCGCGACGTGCAGGCCGCGATTAACGCGGCGCGCAGCTACCTGCCTGCAAATCTTCCGTCGAACCCGCGATATCGCAAAGTCAATCCGAGCGACTCGCCCATCCTGATTATTGCGCTGACCTCAAAGATTTACGACACGGCGGCGATGTATGACGCCGCATCGACCGTGCTGGCGCAGGGTCTTTCGCAGGTCGAGGGCGTAGGGCAGGTGAGCGTCGGCGGAGCGTCGCTCCCGGCGGTCCGGGTGGACGTGAATCCGACGCAGTTGAACAGCTACGGTCTGGGCCTCGCAACGGTCGCTAACATGCTGCGGGCCCAAAACGCGAATGTGCCGAAGGGGCAGATTGCAAACGACCAGATGACCGCGGACATCCTTGCGAACGACCAGCTTTTGAAGGCCGATCAGTACAAGCCGCTGATCGTAGGCTTTCATAAGGGCGCGGCAATCAAATTGTCTGACGTGGCGAACGTTACGGACTCGGTGGAGAACATCCGCGCGGGCGGTTATGTAAATGGCGAGCCCAGCGTCTCCGTCATTGTCTTCCGCCAGCCGGGCGCGAACATCATCGACACCGTCGATGCCGTTCGAGCGGCTATGCCTGCGCTGAAAGCATCGATTCCAGCTGGAATTAACCTCACAACGGTGATCGACCGGACGACGACGATCCGCGCGTCCGTGGACGACGTGGAGCTGACCCTCCTTATCTCGGTAGTGCTCGTCATCATGGTCGTTTTCGTTTTCCTCAGGAACGCGCGAGCAACGTTTATTCCCAGCATTGTCGTTCCCGTATCGCTCCTTGGAACTTTTGCCATCATGTACTTGGGCGGCTACACGATCGACAACCTCTCGCTTATGGCGCTGACAATTTCGACCGGGTTCGTGGTGGACGACGCGATCGTTGTGATTGAGAACATCAC
>DATEME010000486.1:0-3151 GCA_035275865.1 Candidatus Acidiferrales bacterium
GGACAGCGCTCCGTCGCGGATATCCAGAGATCGTTGCCCGCCGGTTACCGGTTGGAGTGGGGCGGCGAGTACAACGAATATCTGGAAGCGCGGCACCAGATGGAGTTGATCGGTCCGCTTGCGCTGCTGCTGATCTTCATGATTCTCTTCGCGCTTTACGGAAACTTCAAATTCCCGATCTCGATTGCTTTTGGCGTGATTATCACGGAGCCGGTCGGCGCGTTGATTGCGCTGAAGTTGACGCACACTCCGTTCAGCGTCTCTTCCGGTTTGGGATTGCTCGCGTTGTTGGGCGTCTCGGTCGAGACGGCCGTGATTCTCGTGTCGTATATCAATAAGCTGCGCGCTCAGGGCAGCGACATTCGCACCGCCACCCGTGAAGCGGCGCTGCTGCGGCTGCGGCCCATTATGATGACGGCGCTGGTTGCGTGCCTCGGATTGATGCCGGCGGCGCTTTCGACCGGCATCGGTTCGGACACGCAGAAGCCGTTTGCGATCGTGATTGTGGCCGGCCTCTTTTCGCGCCTGTTCCTCGGGTTTTTCGTCGATCCCGTGCTCTACAGAGCTGTGGCGCGTGAAGGCGACGTCTTGCAGGTGTAAACTCCTTCGAGTATCTTCGGCCCGACCGTGCCCGGCGTTGCACGGAACTTCCCGTCCGGCGTTTGCGTAACAATGGCTGATGGGGCGCTCCATGGAAAATTTCTTAACTCAATTCAGGCAGGTGCTGCGCAGGTTCCGCCGTGCGCCGGCGTTTACGCTGATCGCGGTGATCACGGTGGCTGCGGGCGTCGGCGCGACTACGGCCGTCTTCAGCATTTTGGAAGGAGTGATGCTGAAGCCGCTGCCGTATCCGCATCCAGAGCAGTTGGTCGGCGTTTGGCACACTGCGCCGGCGCTGAATATCCCTGAGCTGAACATGTCGCCCGCGAACTATTTTATTTATCGCGAGCAGGGTCGCGAATTTCAGGAATTCGGCATGTACAACGGTGACTCGGTCAGCGTCACAGGCAACGGAGCGCCCGAATATCTGCACGCCGTTGATATGACCGAAGGCGTGCTGCCTGCGCTTGGCATATCGCCGATAATCGGCCGATGGTTCAACGCGAAGGACACGGCCCAGGGCGCTCCGGAAACCGCAATTCTCACCTACGCCTACTGGATGCGGGGATTTGGCGGCGATCGCGGAATCGTGGGAAAGACAATGATGGCGGACGGTACGCTGAGGCAAATCATCGGCGTGATGCCGCAGAATTTTCAGTTTCTCGAT
This sequence comes from Candidatus Acidiferrales bacterium, assembly GCA_035275865.1. Lineage (GTDB taxonomy): Bacteria > Acidobacteriota > Terriglobia > Acidiferrales > UBA7541 > Palsa-295. The sequence continues at coordinate 1,268 of DATEME010000486.1, forward strand.
TATCACGATCTGCAGTTGCTCCTTCCTTTTCATTTTGACCGCAGCAAGGTCCACCTCGGCATGTTCAGTTATGAAGGGCTCGCACGGCTCAAACCGGGAGCGACGATTGCCATGGCGAACGCGGATGTGGCGCGGATGATTCCGATCGTGTGGCGCAGCTTTCCGACTCCTCCGGGATTCAGCCTCGAGCTTTTTCTAAAGGCAAACGTCGGAGCAAACGTTCGTCCGCTGAAACGGGACGTGGTGGGTGATTCGGGCAAGATTCTTTGGATTCTGATGGGCAGCATTGTCTTGGTGCTGCTGATTGCCTGTGCGAACGTAGCGAATTTGCTTCTCGTTCGTGCGGAAGGAAGGCAGCAAGAGCTTGCGATTCGGTCGGCGCTTGGCGCCAGCCGCGGGCGCCTTGCAGGAGACTTGCTGTTTGAAAGTGTGCTGATCGGCTTCACGGGCAGCGTGCTTGGATTAGGCTTGGCATACGGTGCGTTGCGCGTGCTGGTGGCGTTAGCGCCTGCAGGAATTCCGCGGATTGGGGAGATCGGAATCGATGTTCCGGTGCTGCTTTTCACGCTGGCAATTTCGTTGATCGCAAGTCTTCTCTTCGGCTCGATTCCGATTCTCAAATACGCCGGCGCCCACTTGGGCACGGGACTTCGCGAAGGCGGACGCACCTTAAGCCAGAGCCGCGAGCGGCACCGCGCACGGAATACGCTTGTGGTGGTGCAAGTCGGCCTGGCGTCCGTGTTGCTCATTTGCGCGGGCCTGATGATTCGGACGTTTCGCGCGCTGATGAGCATTGATCCGGGCTTTTCAGCGCCCGGCCAGGTGCAGACATTCAAGGTATCGTTTCCGAGCACAGAAGTGAAAGATCCGGACGCTCTGATTCACATGCAGAAGGCGATCGAAGACAAGATCGCCGCGGTTCCAGGCCTTACCTCCGTCGCAATGGGCAACTCCGTTCCGATGGATAACCAGGGCTGGACGGATCCCGTCTTCGCCCAGGATCATGAATACGCGTCCGGCCAGTTGCCGCCTCTACGCCGCTTCAAATTCGTCTCGCCCGGATATCTCTCGACTCTTGGAATGCGATTGATTGCCGGAAGGGACTTCACATGGGCTGAAACATATCAGCGGCTGCCCGAAGCAATCGTTTCAGAAAATTTCGCCAAGGAGTACTGGGGAAGTCCGACGAACGCGTTGGGGAAGCAGATTCGAGTCAGCACGCAAGACGCCTGGCGCGAAATCGTCGGCGTTGTCGGCGACGTGTATTGGGACGGCATGAGCAAGAAGCCTCCCGCGACAGTCTACTGGCCATTGATCATGAACCATTTCGAGGTCGACGACGTCCAAGTGACGCGCGGCATGACGTATGCGATGCGGACGCCCCGCGCCGGCTCGCAGAGTCTAATGAAAGACGTGCAGCAAGCGGTGTGGTCCGTCGACGGTAATCTTCCCCTCAGAAACGTCCAAACGCTCGGCGACCTTTACACAAAATCGATGGCACGCACGTCGTTCACCTTGACGATGATCGCGATTGCTAGCGGAATGGCTTTGCTTTTGGGAATGATCGGGCTCTATGGCGTGGTCGCTTACAGCGTGTCACAGCGGACGCGTGAAATCGGCATTCGAATTGCCCTAGGCGCGCAACGCGAAAAGGTTACCGGAATGTTCGTACGCCAAGGGTTGATGCTGACCGTGGGCGGCGTGGTCGTCGGCCTAGCTGCAGCCGCCGCGGCGACTCGGCTTATGGCTTCGGTGCTCTTCAACGTGAGCCCAGTCGATCCAATCACGTACGCGCTCGTGTGCTTAGCGCTCGTGGCGATTGCCGCGCTGGCGAGCTATATACCTTCGCGGCGCGCATCGGTTGTGGATCCGATGCAAGCCCTG
>DATEME010000487.1:0-4810 GCA_035275865.1 Candidatus Acidiferrales bacterium
TTCACGATCGTGCCGCTGATTCGCCATCTCTGCCAGAGCCGGCAAATTCTCGACCATCCCGGTGCACTGAAGATTCACGCGAAAGCTGTTCCGCGGCTTGGTGGCGTCGCAATATTTCTCGGCGTGCTCGCGGGCATTTCCACGTCGGATCTTCGCAATTTCACCGCGCATTGGCAATTCTTTGTGGCGATCTTTGTCATCTGGGTCGCCGGCCTTGTCGATGATTTGCGCGGTCTGCGGCCCGCCTGGAGACTCGGCGCACAAATTCTCTCAGCGGTTCTTCTATGGCAAGGCGGCTGGCACATTCCGTTCGTAACGGCCCCGATACAAATCCTCATGCTTTGCGTGCTCGTAATTCTTTTCGCGAATTCGTTCAACTTCCTGGACGGTTCGGACGGTCTCGCTACCGGTGTTTCGCTGGTGATCGCCCTCTCATACATAGTCATGCCGCGAACATCGCTCACGTCATTGGCGTTCTCCCTGGCGCTCTGCATGGCCGCCGCATGTGTTGCCTTTCTCCCTTTCAATCGATATCCCGCATCGATGTTCCTGGGAGACTCAGGCGCAACGCTACTCGGATTTTTGGCAGCGTTCATCGGCCTGGACTTCGCAAATACAACCACCGCGCCCAAGTATTCCATCGTCTTGGCACTTACAATCGGCGCGCTACCGATTTTCGACTCACTGCGGGTCGTTTCGAGAAGAATCGCCCGTGGCGCGTTCCCGCTGTCGGGAGACCGGAATCACTTCTATGACGCATTGCTAGCGAAGCGATGGGCTCCTCACAGCGTGGCTATGGGATCGTGGACGGTAGTCGCATTCTGCGGCGCAATCGCGGTGAGCATCGTGCGGCTCCGCGCCTCTCTCGCGTGGTCCTCGGTTGCATTTGGCACGGTTGCGGTGTGGATTGGTCTCGCGGCCGCTCCAAGACGAAAAAAGCTCGCGGGAGATTGCGGCACGGTGGAAACACGTTTTGTCACAGCCAGAAAAAGCAGTGAGGCGAACCCGCAGGAAGGCAAAGAACTCTAGCTTTGCGTATTGTAAATCGTGCGAGGGCCGCGCCGGTTGCGATCCTGCGGCTTGGATTCCTTTGGCGCGTTGCCGAGTTGGACGAGCAGCTTGCGCAATTTGACTCTTTCTTCGAGGTCCATCTCGACAACTTCGAAGGCGCGGGCCTGGGTATTCGCATCGCGAATAATGGTCTGCGCGCGCACCTGTTTTTGACCGCTCTGCAGCTTCAGGTCCACCACGCTTCCCGGATGAAGCGCCTGGTCCGAGATCGCAACACCGCCGCTCAGAGCCATTTCGGGCACTTCTATGCGGCAATTCTCCTTCAGATTCATGGTTGAGCCCGGTACAGGATGCTCAAGGCGCAGCCGCGGATAGCGACGTTGGCGTGTCGCGGAAGACGACGGGTCAGGATCCAGCGGCTCAATGGAAAGTTCGGCGGCGTTCAGACCGCTCTTCGGCATGAAATCATGGACCCAATCGGGATCCAGCTTCTCAAGCGCTTGCGCCGCAACGATCCGCAACTCCATGGGATTGGCCCAGCGCCATGCCTTTCGTGCTTCGATAATCCTACGCAGCACGGTGGGAGCAGCCGAGGTTCGTAGTCTTCCAAGTGCTTCCATGGCCTTCAGTTGGAGGTACGTGCTTGAACCTTTGGGAAGATCGCCTTCGGCTATGCGCAAAAGCCGCGTATCCGCGCTTCGTTCGCCGCTCATACCGATTTCGTCAATGGCGAGGGGGCGGATCATGGGATCGAAATGATCGAAAAGGTCCACGAGCAGGCGTCCGCGACCCGACGCCCCGCTCGCTGCAATCTGCCTTACGACTCGATCATGGCCGGTTCGTTTCCATTCGGAAAGAAGGCCGGGGAGCGATGCCATTAGCGTCTCGATATCGAGCCGGGCCAGAATGCCCACGGTATCTATGGATTCGTGCGGAGCGCCGTTGCGAAGCTGTTTGCGCAGGCGTTCCAGGGCCTCCGGTCCGAGCGATTCGATCATCGAGAGCAACAGCTCGCAGTCTTCCCGGAACCCTGAGCGGCTGAATCTGGCCGCGATATTCTCGGTTGCGGCCTCCGGAATCCGGCGCAGCAGCTCCGTCAGTCCCTTTGGCACCTCGCCTGATTTCAGCGCGTCATCGATGAACTCGGGCAGACGTCCATCCACACCGACTCTCGGCTTCAGGCTCTTGCCGACTCCCGGCCGCTCGTTCTCGAGGTAATCGGTCATTTCGACCGAACGCTGCATTGCCGCATAGGAGCGCTTCGAACCGCCCTCCTGTGAAAGGCGCACAAATGCCGCGCTCATGAGGCTCTGAAGCTCAGCGTCGGTTTCCTCAGCCAGCTGCAAGCCGACGTCACGGATTACACCGATGAAGAGCTTTTCGTCGCAGCCGGCATACGTTGGCGCAAGCTCCGCCAAACCCATCGCCACTTGCCTACGGTGGTCCGGAGCGCTGTCCGTGATGAATGAAGCGTAATGGGCGAGTACCTCTTGTGCCTTTTCATTTTCCCCGCGCGCCCGCAAGGCATCTGCATGCTCTCGCACTTTCGCGCCAGGCACGCACCAAGCATCGGCGCCCTCGAGAACTCTTTTCCGCTTTTCTTCCGGAACCTGAGACCAAAACTCCTGTGCCAGAGTTTCGATATGCGATTGAACGTCAAGGCCCGCACGTGCCATGCGCTCCTCGTAAACGCCCAGGATCTTGCGCAGGCCGTCAAGTTCCGCGCTCATATCGCCAAGCATCTCGCGCACGGCGTTTACTTTGACGTCGCCGCGCTCGTAGCTCTCCAGCGCGAATCGCACGGCGACATGCTCGGCCAATTTCAAGAGGGTCGGCTTGTCGGACGCTTGGGCAGGCGCTTGCGCAGCGAGTGCTGATAGCGCCTGGCTGACGGTGAAGCGCGCACGCCGCGGCAGAGTCGAGAGTCTCGATTGGAACGATGTGGGATCGATTTTTTCCTTCGGGTTATCACTCGTGCGGGCGATTTGTGCCAGCACCTGCAGAATCCCCTGCAATTCCTGCTCTTGCAAGGTCATCAACCCGGTTTCAACGGTCATGGAGCCCGGGCCGCCACGGGCGGGCCGTCTGCTGCGTATGCCGGTCGACGCGGTTGTCCACCCGCTGCCGATTGCCGTCCCGCCCGGCACGTATTCGGCGGGAGTTCCGCCACTATATCCGTTGAGCGTTGCGGGACCACTGTTTGCGCCGTTTTGCGAAGTCCCCTCTACGCCGGAGGCTGGTCCCGCGAGACCTGATCCCGCGCCGGCTTGCCCTGGAAGCGGACCGTTCGATTCGTTAAGCCAGAATCCTCCGGCGTTCGGATCGACTTGATTTCCCGTCTGCTCGCCGCCGACGATGTTCCAACCGGATGATCCGCCGGGACCGCCAATGTTGGCTGCTGGGCCATTTAGAGTTCCGGCAGGTGTTCCCGAGGGGGCTCCGGCTCGTTCGGGTGTGGATTCGTCCGCCTTCTTGAGCCAGAAGCCGCCGGCGTTTGGATCAATGGCGGTTCCGCCGCTGGAAGCGCCCACGATGTTCCAGCCGGAATTGCCACCAATTGGGTTTGGGTTGGTTGCTGGACCCGCGGAATGAAAAGAAGCTGGGCCTTCGAGAACGGCGCCACCGCCATCGTAACCCGGTCCGCCGGTTCCGCCATTTCCTCCTGAACCTCCGGATCCGCCATTTCCTCCGCCGAGGCCGTGACCGGAACCGCCGGAGCCAGAGCCGGATCCAGAACCAGAACCCCGTCCGCCACTGCCGTCGCCTGGCCCTTTTCCGGGCCCCGCGTTACCTCTTGAACCTTCGGCAGCGACGATCAGTTGCAGCAGTTTTTCAGGGTCTTTGAAGAGTTCGTCCGTTTGCTCAGACGTCATGCCGATCGTCCGCGCTGCGAGCTGAGCCGCGACGGTACCTTTCGCGACTGCGGAATCGGCTGGCACGAAGCACACTTCATTGACGTGGATAAATGAGTCGCCTTGCAGAGCGGTTTTCAGTTGCCCCGCGACTTGTGCGGGCTTTGCGTTCGTGCCGGAGGGGAAAGCGCGAACAAATTTCGCGAGGCTCGTTTGGGGGATGTTTGGGGCGAAATGGATGCTGGCGATGCCAGCGGAAGAAAGCATCCTTGCGAAGCTTCTTTCCGCAGCTGCCGATTCCAGCGGAGTTCCGTCGAGCAGCAGTTGATCGCCGGAAACAGCGAGAAGAAGGCCGGACCGATCTTCCGAGCCGAGCGCGGTGCGCAGTTCGTTCCACGCGGTTTCATACTGTTTGGCCGTGCGAGGATGACCGAAGTCATACATTCTGGCGAACTTAAGCAGAATGTTGAGGCTTCGCACGAAGCCGCGTGCCGCAGCCGTCCGGGTGTTGACTGAGGTCGCCATTCGTCGCAGGAAAATGTCCCGGCATATAATATCGGCGACACAGAGCGGGCGGCAATGGTACCCGTGTCCTTCTTAGTACTCCCTGAAGGTTCTAGGACATCGGATTACAGAGGTGGCAAAACTTGCTGCGTGATCGTCAGTTGACCTGACGCGTTGCTGCCCTTATAACGCACATAAACGGCCGAGAAACGGCTGAGTTGGCGCCGTAAAAATGAGAATTTTGGGCGTGGCTAAGCAGAACGAACTACTTGCGTCTATTTAGCCACAGTTCGAGTTCGTTTACGTGGCCGAGGATGGTGAGCGCGCCCAGTTCTTTGAGGGTATCGATACGCTCGCGGCGTTCATCGCTGCGGCGGCGGAGGATGCCAACGAAGGGTACGCCGGCGGCTTTGGCGGCGAGGGCGTCATCGACATTGTCGCCG
>DATEME010000488.1:0-2001 GCA_035275865.1 Candidatus Acidiferrales bacterium
CACGGGCCAAAAGGTGATTGTAGTCATCGATACAAACGTCTGGATTTCCGGCCTGCAATTTGCGAAACATCGCGGAATCCCGACCTTGGCGCTCGAAAAAGCCATGCGCGAAGATGTGATCGCCAGTTGCGACGAGATCGACGCGGAAATCCTCCGAGTCCTTACAGAAAAGTTTTCCTGGGAGCCGCATCGAGCAACCGCCGCTCTGAAAACGATTCAGGGGCGGGGCTTCCGCGTAGAGATCCAAGGAACGGTCAAGGTATGCCGCGATCCCGGCGATAATATGTTTCTTGAGTGCGCGGCACTTGCGAAAGCGGAGTTGCTTGTCGCGGGTGACAAGGATTTATTGACGCTCGGGTCATATGAAGGAACCCGCATCGTCACGCCGTCGGAGTATCTGAACGCTGGAAAACCGTAACGTTACGCGCCCACAGCCTCCATACGCCCTTCATCATCCTGCCGGAGTATCGCCACCAAGAGTCGAGGCTGGCCAATCGGGGAGGTTGGCGAGCATGGCGTCCCACGTCGTGTACGCGCGAAGGGCATTTACGACGACTGGCAAAGGATCGGGCAGAATCTCGGGGAAAATCCGCTCTTCCGGAAAATTCAGGTGAAATGCCAACTGCTCTACCGGCGGATTGAACTGTGCGTTGACGCCGGGCTTGTTGCCGCGCGCGTCGATGCGATACCAGCCGAATTGGGGCAAATGGACTGCGTTCAGACCATGCAAGGAATACGGTGCGCCGTTGTCATGAATACTGAGACGCTGATAGCAGAAACCGGCCGGAATGCCGTTTGCGCGCAGCAGTGCGGCGAACACATGGCTTTTTGCGTAGCAATAGCCAGTGCTCTCTTGCAGTACTTCGGACGCCGCGCAAGTTACCGGATTGCGACGAAAATCGGAGCTGTGTTGGATTTCGTCGCGGACCCATTCGAAGCAGCGGCGGGCGATTTCAGTTTCGCTTGCGGCGGCGGATGCCAATTCCCTGCTCTTGGCGAGCACGGCGGGATGCTGCCAGTCGATGATTTCGGTTGGGCGCAGAAATGATTCGAAGGATTGCATGTGTTTCGTTAGAGTACTTGAAAATTTGCAGGACGCGAAGTCCGGGAGACGTAGCTAAGCTTGCGACAGAGCAAAAACGAACTGCGGATTCCTCGCTTCGCCCGGAACGACAGATCGCAAGCCGTCCTGGGAACTTGAGAAGCGGGAGCAATGCAAAGCGAGAGGGGTCCTTCAGTCGTCCGCTTCGCGGGACGACTTCAGGATGACGGAATTTTTGTTCTTGCGGAGGGCCGCGGAAAGCAGGACGGCTACGAAAGCGCAGAGTCGTGCATGGGTCGAGGTGTGCGCTAGCAGTGCTTGAGCCAGCGGGCGACGTCTTTGGCGTGATAGGTGAGAATGATGGACGCGCCCGCGCGCTGGATGCCAGTGAGGATTTCGAGCGCGACGCGTTTCTCGTCGATCCAGCCGTTGCGCGCGGCGGCTTTTACCATGGCGTATTCGCCGCTCACGTTGTAGGCGGCGACCGGGACGTCAAAGCGCTCGCGCACGCGCTGGATCACATCTAGGTAAGCCAGCGCAGGCTTGACCATGATCATGTCCGCGCCTTCTTCGAGATCGAGTTCGACTTCGCGCAGCGCCTCGCGCGCGTTTGCCGGGTCCATCTGGTAGCTGCGGCGATCACCGAATTGCGGCGCGGAATCCGCCGCTTCGCGAAATGGTCCGTAGAACGCGGAGCAATATTTCGCGGCATACGAAAGAATCGCGACATCCTGAAATTTGTTCTCGTCAAGCTTGCGGCGAATCGCGGCGACACGGCCGTCCATCATGTCCGAGGGCGCGACGATGTCCGCGCCGGCGCGCGCGTGCGAAAGCGCGGCGTTCGCGAGCAGTTCGAGGCTTGGATCGTTGAGAATTTGCTCGCCCTCGATCATGCCGCAATGGCCGTGGCTCGTGTACTCACACAGGCAAACGTCGGTAATGACGAGAAGATTGAGTTT
>DATEME010000489.1:0-2572 GCA_035275865.1 Candidatus Acidiferrales bacterium
GCACCTTCGCCGAACGCCTTCGTTCGCGAAGGGCTTCCGCCGGAGACGGAAAATGCGTTTCGCAGCAATCGTCCCGGTTCGACGCGCAAGTGAGCACTCGCGAGTTCGCCGAATATCACATCACCTGCATCTGCATTCTTCAAAGAGCACGTCAGGCGCGGAGTGCGATTATTCGCTTCGAGCAGCGCGATTGTTGCCGTCTCGCCGAAACGCGCAAGCCATCGTTCGACAAGCCAGCGCGGATGCGAATGCAGAATCGCGAGGCGCTCGGCTGGCGGCGTTCCGTCTGGCAGGGAGTCCGTTGCCGGTTTATCGACTTCGCCTGAGGCTTTGCGCAACACCGCGTTCACGAGAGAAGCCGCTGAAGATTTACGCGCGCGCTTCACCAATTCGACCGATTCATTTACGGCGGCGTGCGTGGGAATCCTCCCCAGAAAACGCAATTGATACAGGCCGAGCCGCAGAGCGAGCGCAACGGCCAAATCGAGCCGCGCAACGGGCTTTTTTAAGTCGCGCTCGAGAAGAAAATCGAGCAAACCGCGCCAGCGCGGCACACCCATCGTCAATTCGGTCGCGAGCGCCGCGTCGTTCGCCTTGATGCTCTCGTCCAGCGACGCGTGCAGCTCGTCACTGGCGTAGGCACTTTCGGCCTCGACGCGACGCAGCACTTCGAACGCGATTCGCCTGGCGGGAGAAATGGCCATAACAAGATCACAGCACAGCGAGGCATCCGCACAAAGCTGTTTATGCCCAGCGGGCCTCAAATTCAATCGTGTCAATCTCTTGCGCGTCCGGCATGTTTCCCGGATAATTAAAAGGCCCAAGCCCGAGGAGAGAGGATGACGTTTAGCAGCAAGCTCGCACTCGGTGTTACCGCTAGTGTGTTATTTGCCACACTTTTTGCGTTTCCCCAAGCCGTAGCCGCACAGGATCACGTAGTCAGCTCCGCCGATCTGCAAAAGGACGTAGCAAATGCCGCGCAGGTTCGCCAGGACCGGATCGCGAAGATCGACAAATTCCTGTCGACCGAGCAGGCACGGCGCGCGCTGAAGGCCAGCAACATGGACTACGATGTTGTGCGAAATGGCGTCTCGACGCTCAGCGACGATGAGCTGGCACGCCTCTCGGCCCGCGCGGACCAAGCGCAGAAGGACTTTGCGGCCGGTGCTCTCACAAACGAACAAATCACCTATATCATCATCGCGCTCGCAGCGGCGGTGATCGTCTTGGTCGCCGTGCACTGATCCCGCCACGGCGTTTTTACATTTGGCCATGCATCTTGTAATGACGTGGTCTCTGGACCGCACAGCCCGCTATGTCTTGTCTGGCTGTGCGGTCTTGTGTCTCGCCGCAATCGCAGCGGCGGCTCCGGCGGGAATTTGGCTCGATGTTCCCTTCATCGCGCAGCCTGAAAACGGTTGCGGCGCGGCATCCGCGGCGATGGTGATGCAATATTGGGACAAGGATTTGCACCGCGCGCATTCCGCGCGATCGGACGTAGAGACGATTCAACGGGCGCTCTACTCGAAGCGAGCGAGGGGAATTCTTGCCTCGGAACTCGAAAAATATTTGAAGAATTCCGGCTATCGCACATTTGCGATCCGCGGTGAGTGGCAGGATTTGCGGGAGAACATTGGCAAGGGGCGTCCGCTGATCGTCTCGGTCGCGCCTTCGGGGGCGCATCATCCGCTCCATTATGTGGTCGTTGCGGGAGTCGACGCTGATGGGGAAGCGGTGTTCGTCAATGATCCTGCGCAACAAAAGCTCTTGCGAGTCGCGCGAGCCGATTTCGAGAAAGAATGGAACGAAGCGGGGAGTTGGACCCTGCTTGCCCTCCCGAATCAATAGCCTGCACAAAGTCGCGTTTTTCGCGTTGCTGGCGCTGCCGGTCGGCCCCTGTGCGGGTCAGACTGCGTCCGTCGAATCGATCCATAAACTTTACGACCAGAAACAATACTCGGAAATCGTTCGCCTCGTGCCGCGCTCGGCTGCCAACCCTCCTGAACTGGATCTGTATCTCGGCTTGGCCTTTGCGCAGTTGCGGTGTTTTTCCGAAGCGAACGCCGCACTAAAAGACGGCGAGCGAAAGAATCCACAGGAAGAGCGTTTTCCCGTCGAGCTTGCCGGAGTAGCCTATCGCAGGAATGATCTCGCCGAAGCAGCGCGCGACCTGCGCCGGGCGATCCGCCTGGACCCGCATGATTCCTACGCACTGAATTTCCTCGGCACGCTTTATCTGCTGCGCGGGAATTTGCCCGCGGCGGTCAAATATTGGAACCGCATCGGAGCGCCTCGAATTTCGCAAATCGAAGAGAGTCCGCAGCCGCGCGTGAAGCGAGCATTGCTCGATCGGGCGGTCACTGTTTCTCCGCTCTCGGTGATGCGGCTGCGCGACTTCGAAACCACGGACGCGGAAATCGGCGCACTGGGTATTTTCTCGATTCGGCACTGGGAACTGCAGCCCGATGGTCCTGACATTTACAATCTCGTGCTTCACTCGTTCGAAGACGACGGCTGGGGCGCAAGCAAATGGACCGCCGCTCTCTCGATGCTTCGCGGCCTGCCCTATGAA
>DATEME010000490.1:0-1272 GCA_035275865.1 Candidatus Acidiferrales bacterium
ACTTTTTGTTCTTGTTGATTGAGGGGATGGGGTGCAGGGGAAGGGGAGGCTTCCCCTTCCCCTGCAGCCACTTTAAAGTCACCCGCCTCTTTCGCCAGCGGCAGGACCAGTCGCTTGTGGCTATCAAAGCGTCCAATCGGAAACGCCGCGAAGTAGATGGTCTGGAAGCGATCGTCGTCCGCCAGCAGACCGATCGATTCACCTTCCAAAGTACCGCTCAAAAAGACGTTCTCCGATTTCCAGCGGAATTGCCCATGCTCTCGCACGCGCCGCACCTGGAACGCACTGCCGTATTCCGGCTCCCGCGCGCGCGCCGGATACTCCCGCTCCGAACGCACATACACCGCACTGGGCGTCTGCATCTGCAAAGCCTCGTGCGGACGCTCTTCGTTGTACTCCCGGCGAAAGCGATCAAACGCCGCCTGCTGCCGACGCCGATTCGCTGCCGGCGGCGACGCCGTCTCTTGTTTCAACGTGCGATGCACCCGCTCGTGTCTCCCGTTTTGCTCCGGGTGGCCCGCCGCGATGCGCTCGGGCACGATCCCCAGTTTTATCCACCACACCGCCAATCGCGAAAGCCCTGCGATCGCCTGCGACGCAAACGGCGCTCCGTTGTCGGTCCGAATCGCTTCCGGCAGGCCGTTTTCGCGAAAGGCCGCCTCAAAAATCGCCTGCACCTGCTCGCCGTTTGTCTTCGCCACCTGCTGGCATTTGAGCAAATACCGGCTGTAGGCATCGCTGATCGTCAACGGATCGATCCGCGTACCGTCTTGCGACTTGAACCATCCCTTGAAATCCGCGCACCACAAGCGGTTCGGTTCGCCAGCCGACGCAAAAGGCGCCGTGTACGGTGGCACTCGGCGCCGCTTCTTGCGCGGCACCGTCAACCCTTCTCGTGCCACGATCTCGCCGATCGTGCTCGCCGCCGGCCACACGCTTTGCGGCCATCTTTGCTCCAACTTTGCTTTTAGCTTTCGCGGTCCCCACGTCATGTGCGCCCGCCGCAGCTCTAAGATCGCTGCTTCGGCACTCGATGGTGTCTGGTTCGGATGCCGCTCCGGTGCCCGGCTCAAATCCTTTAGTGCGTCCAGTCCTCCCTGCCGGAATCGCTCTAGCCAGTAATAGCCGGTCGTCCGCGAGATCTGATAGATCTCGCACAGGTCGGTCATCGTCTGTTCGTTGCGTTCATATTCCAAAACAAACCGCGCTCTCTCGTCCACCACACTGCTCGTTTTCCAGGGCATGCTGCCTTTCTACACGCCCTCTTCGCTG
>DATEME010000491.1:0-7597 GCA_035275865.1 Candidatus Acidiferrales bacterium
CGGTCGGCGCTTTGCTGAGCGAGACCACACCCGCAAACACTACATTCACGAGCGCCGCCGCTCCCGCTGGGTGGACGTGCGGCACATTACCGCCTGTCGGTGGCACTGGCACAATCACGTGCACAGCCAATTCTGGAACCGTAATCGCACCCGCGGGAAACGCTACACTTACGGTAATCGTCACGGTGATTCCGGGGTCGGGCGTAGCGGGAACCACCATTTCGGATACCGTCACGGTCAGCGAAAACGGCACAGATCCGAATTCGGCCAACAATAGCGCGACGGCATCCGTCACTGTCGTGGCGGCCGACCTCGTCATGACGCAGACAGTATCGCCTGCCGTGCTCGCCCCAACCGGCACCATCACTTATACCGAAACGGTCACGAACAATGGCCCGAACGCCGCCACGAATGTTGCTCTCTACCAACAGACTCCGCCGAACACCACGTTCGCTTCGATGACTCCGCCTGCGGGCTGGACGTGCGGAACTCTGCCTGGCGTGGGCGGCACAGGCCAAGTAATTTGCGCAATCGCAAGCCTCGCCGCAAATACGACAACGACGAATTTCGTCTTCAAAGTGACCGTGAACTCCGGGGTCAACGCGCCAGCGGCGGGCACAACGATCCAAAATTACGCAGATGTCACTTCGCAAACGGCCGATCCCGTCGTTTCAAACAACTCAACGCAAACCTCCGTCCTGGTCGAGGCAATAGGAAATGCGGATCTTGGCGTAACCGCCGGAGCGTCACCGACGCCAGTCTTCATCGATTCGACGCTCATTTATACGGTCCAGGTGACGAATTACGGTTTAACGTCGACAACGGGTACAACGCTGACCGACACGCTCCCAGCCGGAGTCACTTTCGTTTCGGCTACGAGTTCGCAAGGCGCCTGCACACAATCAAGCGGTACCGTTTCCTGCTCACTCGGCGCGGTCGCGTTTGCTCCTTCTTCCCCGATCACTGTCTCAATCACCGTCACGACGCCCGGCACCGCGACTACTCTAACGAACACTGCGACTGTTTCGTCGACTTCGCCAGCGGATCCTTTTTCATCGAACAACAACGCAAGCGTGATCACGGTTGTCCAGCCGCTGGTTTGCGCGACTCCAGGCAAGGACGGCGCTGGTGGCACACTGACCGGAGTCATAAATGCGTACTATCCGCCCGGGACAGGCGTCACGTCAGCAAATGCGGGAACAACGTCCGTGACGCTCGGCGCGGCCTCCGGGGCCGGCAAAGCCATTTCAGTAGGTGATCTGCTTCTGTTCATCCAGATGCAGGGCGCAAAAATCAATACGAACGCCGCCACAATTAATACCGGCGCTTACGGAGACGGTGTGCCGGGTGACCCTGGCTCCGGTTCGACGAGTCTTAGCAACTCCGGACAATATGAGTTCGTCACGGCAACGTCTGCTGTGCCGGTCAGTGGCGGAACACTGATGTTTACGGGCACCGGCGCAAATGGCGGGTTGCTGAACACATACACCGAAACGGCCGCAAGTGCCGCGCAGGGCCAGACGACATTTCAGGTCATTCGCGTTCCGCAGTACAGCTCGGCGACGCTCAGTTCGAGCCTGACGGCGCTGGCGTGGAATGGCAAATTGGGTGGCGTGCTGGCACTCGACATTTCTTCGCAGCTCGCGCTGAGCGGCACGGTCAGCTTGGATGGCCTTGGTTTCCGCGGCGGCGGCGGACGGATTCTCGGTGGCGGAACTGGCGCGGGCACGGATTACGTCACGCTTTCGACGAATGCGACGAACGGGTCCAAGGGGGAAGGCATTGCTGGAACTCCGACGTACATTGCCCCGCCTCTTAGCACGATAACGCCGGCCACAACCGCGACGGCCACGGGGCAGACTTACGTCGAAGGTTTGCCGAGTGGCAGTTACGCGCGCGGCGCCCCAGGCAACGCTGGCGGCGGCGCAACGGATGCGAATCCACCTGCGAACGATCAAAATAGCGGCGGTGGTGGTGGGGGCAACGGTGGCACGGGTGGAGTGGGCGGATTCGGTTGGAACAGCGCCGGAATCGTCGGCGGCTTCGGCGGCGTTGCGTTTCCGGGTTCAACCAGTGCACTCGTCATGGGCGGTGGCGGTGGCGCGGGCACTACAAATAATGGAGCTTACTGGCTTCCGGCGAGCGTCACCGGCAACGCAAATTGCGGCGCAAACTGCACCGGCATTTACAGCAGCGGCATGGCTGGCGGAGGAATCGCTATCGTCCGTGCAGGCTCCGTTACCGGCACCGGAACCATAACCGCAAACGGCGTTACCGCGCTCGAGGTCGAAAATGACGGCGGTGGCGGCGGCGGCGCGGGCGGATCGATATTGTTCTTCACAAACACGGGCGGCGTCGCTGGGCTGACGATTCAGGCCAATGGCGGAGATGGCGGAATCACCTGGCCCGAAGATGCGCCGGGAAATCCGTTCCCCGGTAATCGTCATGGTCCGGGAGGAGGCGGCGCGGGCGGAATCGCGTTAATCACCGGTGTGCCGGCGGGCCTGAGCCTGCTTGGCGGCGCACCAGGCTACACGACACTCGCCAACGACTCATATGGCGCAACGCCGGGGCAAATGGGAGCTTCGAATACTGGCTTGACGATCACTCAAACGCCGGGAACTCAGTCAGGTGCGTATTGCGCGGGCGCTGACTTGGCCGTGACGAATTCGGCCAATCCGACGATTGTTCTTTCTCCCGGTACGATCACGTACGCGCAAACGGTCGCGAACAACGGTCCTTATGACGCGTTAAATGCCGTCTTCAGCGAAGCAATTCCCGCGAATACGACGTTCCAATCAATCGCAGCCTCCGGCAGCGGAGCCGCCGGTTGGACGTGCACGACGACGGGTGGCATTATGTGCTCGAATCCGGATGTGCTGGCTGGTCCGAGCGGCAATACGACGTTTACAGTCGTTGTGAATGTGGTGTCCGGAGTTCCGAGCGGCACGCAAATCATCGATACCGATTCGGTCACGTCAGGAACGAACGACCCGAACCTCGCGAATAACTCCGCCACAGCAATCGTCCTTGTCGCGGCCGCGGGTACGGCAGATCTTTCCGTCTCGCAAATGGCAACGCCCAATCCAGTCGCAGCCGGCGGCTCGATCACATATACGATCACGGTAAAGAACAACGGCCCATCGACGGCGACGACCGTCAGCTACACGGAAGCAATTCCGGCGTTGCCAGGCTACGCGACGTTCGCTTCGCTATCGTGTCCGGCGGGCTGGTCGTGCACAACGCCATCCGTGGGCGGCACCGGCAACGTAACAGGGTCTATCGCGAATCTGGCCTCCGGTGCGACAGCGACATTCATTCTCGTTCTCAACGTGAACGCCGCGACTCCGTCGGGCAGCATAATCTCGGAAACCGCCAACATAAGTTCGAGCCTCACCGATCCGAATCCTGAAAACAATTCGGTGACAACAAATGTGACGGTCGCCTCGGCGGGCCAATACGACTTGAGTGTCACCAGCTCTGCTTCGCCCAATCCGGTACTGCCCGGAAACAACATCACCTACACACAGACTCTCGGAAACGCAGGGCCGGCGAGCGTCAGCAATGTTCAATTCAACGGCTCCGTGCCCACAAACACGACGTTCGTTTCGCTGGGTATACCGGCGGGGTGGATTTGCACGGCAATCCCGAGCGTCGGTGGCACGGGCGCGATCACATGCTGCCCAGGTACTGGCCCCAGCTGCTCAGGCGCTGCGGTAACTTCCGGGACGCAGGTAAACTTCCCAATGGTTGTTAAGGTGGGCCTGAGCACCCCGCCGGGCACGATCATTTCAAACACGATAGGCGTCACACCGACTGTGAACGATGTGACCCCAGCGAATAACACGGCGGCCTCGACAACGGTGGTCGCATCGCCCACTCAAGCTGACGTTTCCATCGTGAAAACGGCTTCGCCGGAGCCTGTCGATCAGGGTACAAACCTTACCTATACGTTGCGCGTGACCAACAACGGCCCTGCCGTTGCTGACAATGTGACCGTTTCTGACCCGCTCCCGACGGAGATCACGTTTACATCCGTTGCTACAACGCAGGGAACGTGCAGCCAAAGTGCCGGAACCGTCAACTGCTCGCTCGGTTCGCTCAGCGTCGGCAGCCAAGTCACAATCGTGATCAATGTGACCGCGGCAACCTTCAGCTCGACAACGTACACAACAAACACGGCTACCGTGAGTTCGTCGACCGGCGATCCCAATCCAGTGAACAACACGTCGAGCGTTACTTCGACGATCGAGACTCCCACGGCCGTTCAGCTGTCTGACTTGCATGCGCAAGTTGATCCACACGGCGGAGTACTAATTGAGTGGCACACCAAGGAAGAGGTCCGCAACCTCGGCTTCCACATCTATCGCGAGGATGCTACCGGCAGACATCGCCTCGATCCGTCGCTGATTGCAGGAGCGGCGCTGGTGATGCGGGGAGGCCGCCCGCAACACGCGGCTAAGACTTACGAGTGGACGGATCCTGCAGGGAACTCCTCGTCCTCTTATTGGATAGAGGACGTGGACTTGAACGGCACGCGGACCCTGCACGGTCCGGTGCAGCCCGAAGCTGTTTCGTCTCTTACTGGTGTGACCGCTTTCGCTCATGTCGCGCGTCCAACATTACTGACTGATTTGAATCGAGCCACGGCGGCTTCCACTTCGTCGAGCTCCGCATTGATTGACGGCCGCTCCAATTCTGTCATGCGCCGCAGAAACGGCTGGCCGCAGGCGGGTGCCTCGCCAAACGCGCCGAAAATTGCGAACGCAACTCTAAATTGCGAACCAGCGCTTAAGGTCTATGTTTCGCAGACCGGATGGTATCAGCTAACCGGCGCGCAGATCGACGCAACGGGCTTCAACGATCACGATGCTCGGATGTTGCAGCTTTATGCCGAAGGCGTCGAGCAACCGATGCTCGTGCAAACGGCTGCCAGCCTCTCGCTCGGCGCGAACGGCAGCATCGAGTTCTACGGAACTGGAATCGATACACCGTTCTCCGGCACCCGAGTTTACTGGCTCGTGAACGGAACGCGCCCCGGTTTGCGCATCACGCAATCTGCCGCATCAGGTTCGCAGCCCCCTAGCGTCACAGATTTTTCAGCCACGACGGTACTTGAGCAGCGCACCACTTATTTCGCAGCCTTGCTGAATGGCGAAAATAACGACAATTTCTTCGGCGCCCTCATCACATCCGAGCCGGTAGACCAGACTTTGACGCCTCCGCACACCGATCCTTCGTCTTCGATCCCCGTCACGCTCGACGTGACGCTACAGGGTGGGACGGACCAGCAGCAGCACACTGTCTCCATCTCATTTAACGGTTCCTACGTGGGCGAAATGGATTTTGCGAATCAGGCAAACACGACAAGCACCTTTGCTGTGCAGAACAGTCTCCTGCGCGAAGGTGCCAATACCGTCACGCTAACCGCGCTCAACGGCGACAACGACATCAGCCTTGTTCAGTCGATCGTCTTGCACTATCCACATAGCTACATCGCCGATTCGGATTGGCTGAACGCAACCGCTCCCGCGGGAGCGTCAGTGCACATCGGCGGGTTCGGAAGTTCGCAAATCCAAGTGTTCGATGTGACCGATCCGGTGTCAATTGTCCAACTCACGGCTCCGGTAACACTAGACGGCTCAGGCACCTACGGGATCACGGTCCAAACATCTGCTTCAGGGCCCGCCCCGCGAACGCTTGTCGCGCTCTCCGCCGATCAAATCGCTGCGCCCGATGAGCTTATGTATCACGCGCCGAACAATCTCGATCAGGAGCGCGCTGGCGCTTCTTACGTCGTGATCACACATCCTGATTTTGAGTCGAGTGTCGCTCCCCTCGTGAGCCTCCACAAGTCGGAAGGCGATCAGACAATGGTTGTCACGACGGAGGAGGTTTACGACGCGTTCAATTACGGCGAGAAGAGTCCGTTTGCCATTCGCAGTTTCCTGCAGGAAGCGTCCGCAGGTGGGCGCGTCAAGCCGCAAGCTGTTCTATTTGTGGGAGATGCGTCGATTGATCCGCACAATTATCTGGGCATGGGCGATCGCGATTTCGTGCCGAGCCGCATGATCGAGACGCAAGCATTTAAGACGGCGTCTGACGATTGGTTCACGGATTTCAATGGCTCCGGGTATACCACCATTCCGACAGGCCGCATTCCCGCGGACACGCCGGACCAAGCAGCACTCGCCGTTTCGAAGATCGTCGCGTACGAGAACGGCTCGAACGCCGGCACGTGGCAGCAGACCGCCACATTCATCGCGGACCAAAATGTCGGCGCAGACTTCACGTCAGCAACGGAGACGGCTGCGACGTTGGCACCGAAGTCGCTCAATATCAATAAGATATTTACCGATGGCGAAGATCCTTCCACGGCGCAGCAGCAGCTTGTTGCGGCCATAGACAATGGAACAGGCCTTGTCGATTACAACGGACATGGCGCAGAAGATCAGTGGTCGTTTAACGACATATTTGACGATACGACCGTGCCGACACTCACGAATGGAGATAAGCAGCCTGTTTTCTTGCTGATGGACTGCTTGAACGGCTTCTTCGAAGATGTCTACTCGACGAGCCTTGCCGAAGATCTGCTCTTTGCGCCCAACGGTGGAGCATCCGCGGTCTGGGCTTCCTCCGGATTCACGGAAGAGCCGCCGCAAGCGACGATGAATCAAGCACTTATGAGTGCACTTGCCGCAAATCCCAATCAGACGCTGGGGGAGGCGATTCTCAAAGCTAAGTCCGGCATCACTGACGATGACGTGCGCCGCACTTGGACCCTCTTCGGCGATCCCGCGATGCGCCTGCCGATTCCGGCGGCTCCCAAGGCAGCTCACAAACGATAGATACTACATTAGTTATCTGTTGTATCTATTTTGGCCAGCGGCCAGTGCGACGACGCTTTGTGTATTCGTGGAGCGCTTCGTCGATGATCGGGTACGCTTCCGCAGCGGGCAATATCTCGTCTACTTCCACAGCCTTACCTTCGAGCTGCTTGTAATCCTGAAAGAATCTGCGGACCATCGTGAGTTTGTGAGACGGTAATTCGCGCGCGTCATGATAGCTGTTGTACTCCGGGTCGGCTGTCGCTACCGCTATGATTTTATGGTCTTTAGCTCCGGAATCGATCATGGTCATCAGACCGATGGTGCGCGCTTGGAGAATCGTCAGCGGCGCGACGGATTCCTGGCAGAGGACGAGCACGTCGAGCGGATCGTGGTCCTCGGCGAGCGTCTGCGGGATGAAACCGTAATTCGCCGGGTAGTAGACGGCCGAGTAGAGAACGCGGTCCATCCGTATCATTCCGCTGGGCTTATCTAATTCATACTTCACGCTTGAACCGAGCGGAATTTCGATCACCGCTTGAAATTCTTTGGGAATGTGCTCGCCGGGAGTGAGATCGTGCCAGGGATGCATTCAGCCTCCGATGGAATTTGTGACCAACGATTGTAACCGGAGTGCGCCGAAAAAGCGTTGTGAAGTGCCGTTCGGCTCGCCAATTTTGGCGCATTTGGCGCCTTAAAATGGGCTCAAGTGGCACTAAAAGGCTAAAAATGGCGTGATTTGCACCTTAATTTTCGAATCGCGCGAAGTG
>DATEME010000492.1:0-2073 GCA_035275865.1 Candidatus Acidiferrales bacterium
TCGTAACGGCTTAAGGCTTCTTTGGGAAGGAATGATTTCCAAGCCGTGGTCTAAGACGCACTCGCCCATCTCAATGGACGTATAGTCCTCTTCCCGGACATGTACCAGCCTACTACTCGATGTCTTCCGGGGAGCGTTAACCGGCGCAGCCGAGTCGCCTCCCAATGCTCGCGCCGCGCTTTTCACTCCATCGATTCGAAAGGTCTTCGCACGGGAGATCCCGGCGCCGCGGCGCGCGAATATTGAATCGGCCAGGAAACCGGCTCGCCGACGCGCGACGCCACGTGCAGCGGGAAATACGGATCGCGCAGGAATTCCCGCGCGAGCAAAATCAGGTCGGCCTTCCCTTCCGCAATGATGGCTTCAGCTTGCTCACCTGAAGTGATGAGTCCGACCGCCCCCGTGAGAATTCCTCCGCGTTTGCGCACCGCCTCCGCGAACGGCACTTGATAGCCGGGCGTGAGCGGTATCTGCGCCGTTGCAATATTCCCACCCGACGAACAATCGATTAGATCGACGCCGAGCGGACCAATCTGTTTCGCAAGTTCAACGGATTGCTCGACGTCCCAGCCGCCCTCCGTCCAATCCGACGCGGAAATGCGCACAAAGAGGGGAAGCCTTTCGGGCCAGACGCGGCGCACCGCCGCAATCACTTCACGCAAAATGCGCGTGCGATTTTCAAACGATCCACCGTACAAATCCGTTCGCTGGTTCGAAAGCGGCGAGAGAAATTCGTGAATCAAATATCCGTGCGCGGCATGAATTTCGACGATTTTGAATCCAGCCGCCAGCGCGCGTTTCGCGGCCGCGACGAAATCGCCCACTATTTTCGCGATTCCCTTCTGATCCAAAGCTTGCGGCATCGGGTAGCTTGGCGCAAACGGAATCGCACTCGGTGCAACTACCTTCCACCCGCCTTCCGATGGCGAAAGCTCGCCTGCCGGAGATTCCCAGGGGCGGCGCGTACTGCCTTTTCGTCCCGCGTGCGCAAGCTGAATCCCGGGCGCGGCCCCCTGTTCGCGCAGAAAGCGCGTGATGCGCGCCAGCATCTCGATATGTTCGTCCTTCCAGATTCCGAGGTCTTGGGGGCTGATGCGGCCCTCAGGCGAGACGGCCGTCGCTTCGGTAAAAACGATTGCCGCGCCGCCCACCGCGCGGCTGCCGAGATGCACGAGGTGCCAGTCGTTTGCGAAGCCGTCCTCGCTTGAATACTCGCACATCGGCGAGACGGCAATACGGTTGCGGAAAGTGAGATCGCGAATCTTGAGTTCGCTGAAAAGTCGCATGGATAAGAGAATCTCCCGAAATGACCGGTGCACGGAATGATTTAAGAAGGCTATGCGCTGGGCCGGACAAAGTATATTCGGGGAGCAGGCAGACGCCAACGCACAACTTCGCCTCGGGCGGAGGGCCGCTCAATTTCATCGGGGATGAAGGGATTCTGAGTCTGTGTGGCGTCAGATTTTTGGAAGGGCACGGCTTTCAGCCGTGCCGTAAGCCGCGCAAAATGAATGCGGCTTTAGCCGCTGAAGCCATGGTTTGTCGCCCGCCACACAGATTCTATTGCTGCTTGCTCGCGTCCGGAGCCGGCGCTTTTTCGGTTGTCGGCGCCTCGGTGCTAGGCGCGGTCTTGCTATAGACGATCTTCTTCGTCCCGCCGCCGCACGTGCCGACTACTTTCCCGTCCGACTGCGCGTCTTTATAGACGATGTCGAGCGAGTAGGTTTTCACGCCGTTCGCTTCGATCTTCTTGGCGATTTCGGCTTTCAGATCGTCGCAGGACTTTCCTTGGGCGTGCGCAAACGCCGGGGCGGCCAGCAGGACTCCAATCGCGATAAGTGTCTTCATGTGGATCTCCTTTGGTCAGGTCTGAAGGGGTCCATGGCGGAGAATATCATGCGCAGATCACGCGGGATCGTACGGGCTGAGGCGATGTATTCAGTTCGGCAATGTCTGTGCCTGTGGCACGGCCACTCCTGGCTGTGTACTTTCACCGAACCTATCTCTTGGCTGGCAGTTCTTTGCGGCGGCCGCTCGCGTTTACAGCTTGCGGAAACAGGAGGGTTTCACCGG
>DATEME010000493.1:0-7552 GCA_035275865.1 Candidatus Acidiferrales bacterium
CTCGCGACGCAGAGAGGCTCATGATCTTGCGGCGGCTTCAGGCGCCGCCATCAGCCACGGCCCTCGGACCCCCGGCTCGATTCAGAACGATTCAGGTCTACCCCAAAGGTGCCGCACGCAAGCATGCACAAGTACTTGCGCTGTCAAACGGTCACATCTCGCGCCATTGGCGACAAAAGGCTTTTTCCGGAAGTGTCAAAACCAGTCGGGCTTCAGCGATATTTCGCCGCCGACATTTCGGTCGACCACGGCGGATCCCAATGCGATCGCTGCACGGCCTTGATCACGCGGAAGACGGTACCCGGACCGATCTCGGTCTCGGCGCCCAGCGCAGTGGCGACGTCCTGCAAAAACTGGTCGCGTCGGTTGACTGGTAACGGCCTGGCAGCGGCGAACACGGCATCCATCTGAGAATCGGTGAGGGCGAGCGGCAGCATGGGCGGGATCTCCTCCATTGCGAATGCTGACGGCGGGCGTATGCTCGATGCCGCTTCGTCCTTTGTTTGTGTGGTGAAGAGCGACGGACTGCCCCGACCGCCCGGCCGGGGCTTTCGGGACTATAGCATGATCGAGACCCATCACTTGATGGCCAACGACTTCATCCTCGAAACGTGTGAGCCCATGGACCGCTTCCCGCGCGACGGCCGTGTGGTCGAAGTCGAGGACGACGAGGGCCGGGTGCGCCTGGCAGCATGGCGTGATGACCGCATCATCGTCGATGGCGTCGATCATCCGGTGACGCTGAAACACTGGCGGCCATGTCCGGCGCCGTGACCAGCACCTTTATTGCAACCGGGACGGCTCCGCGCGCTCGAGCGCGTTGAGCACGTCGGGCTCCCAAATGGAAAGCTTGGCGCGGCGCAATCGCTGCCGCAGCGCGAGTTCATCGGGACGATTGCCGTAGCTATCGTCGGGCATCATGACGTCGTGGGAATGACACGGTGGCTGTCCCTGTCGGAAACTTACGCTCTGAAATATTGGTGGTGCAGTCCGCCCAGAACTGGCATCGCCAGCGTGCGACCGACAGTCTGGACGGCACGCGGGATCGGCGCGTCCTTGTGCAGCGATAGGTGCGTACGAGCCTCGTTGTAATATTTTTGGTAGGAATCGAGCAGATAGCGCAGATGCCGCTCGCCGAACACAACAACATGGTCGAGACAATCCCGTCGGATCGAACCGATGAGCCTCTCCGAATATCCGTTTTGCCATGGCGACCGTGGCGAGATCGGCCGATCCCGTATACCCATTGCTCGAAGCCGCTGGATGACGACATCGCCGTAGACGCCGTCCCGATCGCGAACGATATATCGTGGCGTCTGTTGCCAGCCGTAGGCTTCGGTCAGTTGACGGGCAATCCAATGGGCGCTCGGACGCGCGGTCACACCCAGCCACAGAAGCTCGCGGCGGGAATGCTGCAAGATCAAAAATCCATACAACAGCCGAAACGAGATCGTCGGGACTACGAACAAATCCATGGACGCTATGCCGTCGGCATGATTGCGCAGAAAGGTCTTCCAGCCCTGCGACGGTGGCTGCCTTCTCCTCGCCATGTATTTTGCCACGGTGGTCTGCCCGACATCGATACCAAGCTTGAGCAGTTCGCCATGGATCCGCGGTGCTCCCCAAAGCGGGTTCGCGACGCTCATGTCGCGAATGAGCTGGCGAATGTCCGCCGGTGTCTTTGGTCGGCCACCGACCGGTCGGGATTTCGAGCGCCAATAGGCTCGGAACCCAGCGCGGTGCCAGCGGATCACCGTCTGCGGCTTGAGAATTTTCAGTGCGTCCAATACCCCAGGAGCCACACGATAGAGCCCCGCAAAAACCAGGCGGTCAACGTTGCTGAAGGCCAATCGCTTCGGGGATTTGCGCCGTAGCACGTTGAGTTGGTGTCGAAGGACAAGGATCTCGGCTTCCAACGCAGCCCGCGGCCGGAACAGTCCGATGAAGGCGCGCCAGATCAACCCGCAAAGATCGCTCATCGGGAGCGAGTATCACCCGATTCGCGGTCGCGGTCAGCCGTTTTGGGTTTGCGGTAGGGACAACCGTCGTGTTGGGTTGCGCCACATCGATATTGCCAGCGACGCCGCCCCGTGTATGGGAAATGCTCAATGGAATTTGAATCCAATGCGGGAACTCGCACTGGACGAACGTCACCTACCACCTCTAGGAAATGGGCGCGAAAGCAAGCCATCCGCGCGGCAGGAAACTAGCCACTGTTGCGCAACCCTGCGGCTATCCCGTTGATGGTCAGATGGATTGCCTGCACCACGCGCTCGTCGGTATCGCCGGCCCGATGACGCTTCAGCAGTTCGATCTGTACATGATTGAGCGGATCGAGGTAGGGGAAGCAATTCTTGATCGAGCGCGCCAGCAACGGATTTTGGTCGAGCAATGCCTGCTGGCCGGTGATCGCGAGCAGCATTTCAATTGTGTACTGCCATTCGGCACGCAGCCGCGGAAAGATAGTTTCGCGTAGCTCGGTGTCCTCGACGAGCTCCGCGTGAGGCGATTGCGATATTGCTCTTCGCTAGCACCATATCCATGTTCGAGAGCAGCGTTGGGAAAAACGGCCACTCGCGGTACATCTCCCCGCAGGATGGTGGCCGGCTGCACAACTCGAGCCAAATGAGCAGACTTGGCCAAAGGCGCGTCATCCAGACCATCAGGGCCCGATCACTCTCCCGCAGCCGCGGACGTTGCGGCGGTCGTCTCAGGATAATGTTGGAGCTGATGACGCAGAAAGAGGTTCTCAACTTCAAGCCGGCGCCGCGACTTGAACAGATCGGCGATAAACGCTCCAAGCAGGTAAATGATCGCGAACATCGCATCGGGATGATGCCCTGATTCTCCCTCACAGCGCGAATCCTAGCGGATCGAATTTTCGGGAACGACACGGGCAAATTCGCCAGCGGTGGCCGACGCGGCCTCCGCCACGATTATGCGGCGTGCCGGCGAGCTGCTGCGCGTCCTCGGGGCTCATGGGTAAATTCAGCGTCTCGCCGCAACTGGAGGAAATTTTCGTATGCTCGGGCAATCCGAACAAGAGATCGCTACTGCGACGATAATTGTGCATCGGGCTGCCGATTGGTAACATCGACGCTACCCGCTATTCCCCTGGCTAGGTTCATTTCCTCAAGGACGGCACCGGCAAGCCAGTGTGATAGGGGAGGAAACCCATGACCACCCTTGCTGACTCGATCTCCATCAAAGGCACGACGGAAGCCACGGATCGCCGACGGCGGATTATCGCGATCATCGGCGCGTCGTCGGGCAATCTCGTCGAATGGTACGACTTCTACGCCTACGCTTTCACCTCGATCTATTTTGCGTCGGCATTTTTCCCGACCGGCGATCCGACCAGTCAGCTTTTGGGCACCGCAGGCATTTTCGCAGTCGGCTTCTTCATGCGGCCTCTCGGAGGCTGGCTGTTCGGCTGGCTCGCGGACACACATGGCCGCCGTACCTCGATGGTGATCTCGGTGCTCATGATGTGCGGCGGCTCGCTGATGATTGCGATCATGCCCACTTACGCGACGATCGGTGCGATGGCGCCAGTGCTCCTGCTCTTTGCGCGCCTGGTGCAGGGCCTTTCGGTCGGAGGCGAATACGGCACCGCCGCCACCTACATGAGTGAGGTCGCATCCAAAGGCAATCGGGGCTTCTATTCGTCCTTTCAGTACGTGACGCTGATCGGCGGCCAACTACTGGCGCTACTGGTGTTGGTGGTTCTGCAGGCACTGCTTGCGACCGAGCAGCTCAAAGCCTGGGGGTGGCGCATCCCATTTGTGATCGGCGCGATGGCCGCTCTTGTCGCGATGTACTTGCGGCGTTCGCTGGCCGAGACAGCATCTGAGGAGACGATGCACAGCAAGGAGGCCGGATCGCTTTTTGGATTGCTGCGCCACAAGCGCGCCGTCCTGATCGTGTTCGCTTTTACGATGGGCGGCTCGCTCTATTTCTACACATTCACGACCTATATGCAGAAATATCTGGTCAACACGGCCCATATGGATGCCAGCATCGTCAGTATCATCATGACTGCAGTGCTGATCGTCTATATGTGCCTTCAGCCGGTATTTGGGACGCTTTCCGATCGGATTGGTCGCCGCAATAACATGATCCTGTTCACTGCCCTGGGAGCGCTTGCCGCCGCGCCATTGCTTTTCGCGCTGGGCCAAGTCTCCAGCCCCGTTACCGCCTTCCTGCTCGTCTTGGTCGCGCTCATGATCGCCAGTTTCTACACATCCATCAGCGGGGTGGTGAAGGCCGAGTTGTTCCCGACCGAGGTGCGTGCGCTGGGCGTGGGGCTCACCTACGCGGTCGCCAACGCGATCTTTGGTGGCACGGCCGAATACGTGGCGTTGTGGCTAAAGTCGTCAGATCAGGAGCAATGGTTCGCCTGGTATGTCTCGGGCATAGTTGTTATGGGGCTCGCTGCGTCGCTGATCATGCCCGACACGCGCAAATATGGATACCTGGAGGGCACCGGACAGATTGAGCGTTGAGTCGGTGATCCGTGCACAGTCTCGTCAGCGAGGATAAAGCGCATGCCTAAGGGTTCCGATTTGCTAGTCGCAGCTTTGGAGAATGAGGGCGTCGACCGCATCTTCGGCGTGCCGGGCGAGGAAAATCTCGACGCCGTCGAGTCGCTTCGCAACTCCAAGATCGAGCTTATCTTGACCCGTCATGAGCAGGCAGCCGCGTTCATGGCGGCGACGCATGGGCGACTTACCGGAAAACCAGGCGTGTGCATCTCGACGCTCGGGCCGGGTGCGCTGAACCTCTCGACCGGCGCGGCCTACGCCCATCTCGGCGCGATGCCGATGATCATGCTCACCGGTCAAAAGGCAATTATGACCGCCAAGCAAGCGCGCTTCCAGATTGTCGACGTGATCGCGTCGATGCGTCCGCTGACCAAGATGGCGCGCCAGATCATCACGCCTGCTTCCATTCCGGCAATCGTGCGGGATGCGTTCCGGGTTGCAATGGAGGAGCGGCCTGGGCCGGTTCACCTGGAATTGCCCGAGGATGTGGCGGGCGAGGAAGTCGACGACGTTCCGTTGGTGCCGCCACATCCGATCGAGTTGCCGGTTGCTCCGCCGGCCGCGCTCGATCGCGCCGCCAAGATGATCTGCGAGGCCCAGAGGCCTTTGGTTATGCTTGGCGCGGGCTCCAGCCGGCCCAAACTGGTCGAACCGCTATCAAGCTTCATACGCCGGACACGGATCCCCTTCTTCAACACGCAGATGGGAAAGGGATCGGTTACCGGCGGCTCCAACCTCTATATGGGGACGGCGGCGCTATCCTCAGGCGATTACGTGCACCGCGCCGTGGACCATGCCGATCTCATCATTTCGATCGGGCACGACACGGTGGAGAAGCCGCCATTCATCATGGGCCCGGACGGTCCGAAAGTGATCCATGTCGGCTTTACCGCCGCCAGCGTCGAGCAAGTGTATTTTCCGCACGCCGAGGTGGTCGGCGATGTCGGTCCCAGCCTCGCGCTGCTGGCTGACCGGATCGAAGGCAAGCTGAGGATTGATCCGGTCTTTACCGGGCTGCGCAGCGAAATCCTCGGCCGTATCCGAGACCGCGCCGACGAAGGGCGGTTCCCGCCAACGCCGCAGCGCATCGTGCGCGACGTACGAAAGGTCATGCCGGAAGACGGGATCGTCTGTCTCGACAACGGCATGTACAAAATCTGGTTTGCGCGAAACTACCGGACCCATGTGGCGAACACCTTGCTCCTCGACAACGCACTCGCCACGATGGGAGCGGGTCTGCCGTCTGCTATGATGGCGTCGATGCTCTATCCGAAGCGCCGGATCCTCGCTGTGTGCGGGGACGGCGGGTTCATGATGAACTCGCAGGAGATGGAGACCGCTGTCCGGCTTGGGTTGAACCTGGTCGTGCTGATCCTTGAGGACTCCGCCTACGGTATGATCCGCTGGAAGCAGGCTGTCGATGCGTTTCCGGACTGGGGGCTCTGTTTTGGAAATCCGGATTTCGTCAAATATGCCGAGTCGTATGGGGCGATCGGTCATCGCGTGAAGCACACCGACGACCTGGTGCCGACTATGGAGAGCGCGTTCAAGGACGCGGGCGTGCATCTCATCACGGTGCCCATCGACTACGTCGAGAATACGCGCGTGCTCGTTGAAGAGTTGCGAGGGCGCGTTCCCGAAATCGCGTGACTAATTGAGTGTGAGAAGGAGAACCAACCATGATGAAGCAGAACTTTGCCGATCAATTGAAGGCTCAGAGCGACGTCTGGATGGCCCAAGTTAAGGACTATCAGGAACGTCTTGAGCAAATGGGTGAGAAGGCTCGTGACGACTATAAAAAGGCCATGGAACAAATGCAGGCCAAAGCCGAAGAGGCTCGAAAGATGGCCGACCATGTTCGCGGAGCGAATGAGGCCGCATGGAAGGACATGGTGACCGCGAGCCAGAAGGCGTTCGCCGAACTTCAGAAGGGGTGGGGTGAAGCAATCGGGCGCTTCCAATAGGGCTGCGCGGCGCGCCTGCCGCGCATATGACCCTTCAGTTGTTCGAGACCGCTCTGCTTCGGCTGAGCTTAATCCGGGGCGTTGCCAATGAAAATAAGAGCCGCCGTCCTCAACAAAATGGGCGCCGAAGCGCCGTATGAGAAATCCAAGCCGCTGACGATCGAAGAGTTCGACCTCGACGATCCCGGACACGGCGAGGCGATGGTGAAGATCGGCGCGGCGGGTCTTTGCCATTCCGATCTCTCCGTCATCGACGGTAATCGACCGCGTCCGACCCCGATGGTCCTTGGTCACGAGGCCGCTGGCGTCGTGGAGCAGCTTGGACCGGGCGTGGATGATCTCAAGGTGGGCGACCATGTAGTCATGGTGTTCGTTCCGAGCTGCGGACACTGTCTGCCTTGCGCTGAAGGTAGACCCGCGCTGTGTGAGCCGGGCGCCGCAGCGAATGGTGCAGGTACGTTGCTTTCGGGCGAGCGACGGCTCCATCGCAATGGTCAGGAAGTCAATCACCATCTCGGTTGCTCGGCGTTCGCCGAATATGCAACGGTCTCACGCCGATCTTTGGTGAAAATCGATAAGGACCTTCCACTAGATGAAGCAGCCTTGTTCGGCTGTGCCGTGCTCACCGGCGTCGGCGCCGTTATCAACACTGCAAAGGTTTCCGCCGGCTCCAGCGTTGCGGTAATAGGCCTTGGCGGCGTCGGTTTGAGTTCGCTCCTCGGAGCGATTGCGGTTGGTGCGAGACGCGTCGTCGCAATCGACCTCTCCGACGACAAGCTCGGCCTTGCGGGCCAACTTGGAGCAACCGACACGTTCAATCCTAGCGGCCCTAACACGGTCGACGAGATTAAGGCCGCGACGGGCGGCGGCGTCGAGTTTGCGTTCGAAATGGCAGGCTCCGTACGCGCCATGGACCTCGCGTATAGAATCACACGCCGTGGCGGCACCACCGTCACCGCCGGCCTGCCGCCGCCAAACCATACCTTTGCGCTGCCGCAGGTGAATCTTGTCGCCGAGGAGCGAACCGTGAAGGGAAGCTATATC
>DATEME010000494.1:0-8201 GCA_035275865.1 Candidatus Acidiferrales bacterium
TACCAGATCCACCAACCGCTCAACGCCGATCGAACCCAGCGTGCGTCCAAGCTTAATGTCTTCCGAACCCGAGAGCAGGTATCCGCGAAGGAACTCGCCGGGGCGGAGCGGCAAGACGAGGTTCGCAAAAAGGCCGGCGAAAACGGCGCGGATTGCCTTTGTCATCCGCACCTTGCCAAACGGCTTTAACAGCAGCTTCCATCGCCACGACTGCGCCACATAGCTGGTCACGTCGCACACCATGCCGACCAAGACCCAACGCCAGTCTGCGTTGGCCATGTCCCGCAGGGCGCGCACCACATGAAAATCACGCAGGACCCAAACCAGGAAAACAATGGACAGGCCGTAGCCGAGCAAGCGCAGAACGCTCGTTCGGGCCGGCTGGTCTGGCTCAAACAGAGTCATTAATGGGAGATTTCCGGCGTCATTAATGGCAACGCCGTCGTTGTGATCGTTCTTGTCAGACGGTACAAAGCTCTCAAAATCACCCCGCCAGCCTACGATAATCGCCCTCTTGAGGCAATCCGAGACTCTACGGACCGATCGGGCGTATAATGGGTCTACCGATGATCCGCTTCGGGCCACCTCTTCAGCAGATGTCAACTATATCCCGATGAAAGATGCGCGTCCCGTCGAGCGCCGCGAGCGCGTTTTGCTCGTCGGCGTGAGCCTAAAAAACTCGCCCAAAAGCCGCAAGGGCGCGTTCAGCACGGCCGCTCGCGATAGTATGGCCGAACTCGAGGAGCTCGCCCACAGCGCCGGGGCCGAAGTCGCGTCCATAATGCTACAGGCACGCGATGCGATCGATCCGGCCACGCTCGTCGGACGCGGAAAACTCGACGAAATCCGCACCGAAGCCCGCCTGCATAAGGCGCCGCTCGTCATCGTCGATCAGAACCTCACGCCCGTGCAGCTTCGCAACATGGAAAAAGGCACGGACTGTCGCGTGATCGATCGCACTCAACTGATCCTCGACATTTTCGCCGCGCATGCGCGCACTCGTGAAGGCCAGTTGCAAGTGGAGCTGGCGCAACTGAACTATCTCCTTCCTCGGCTCACCGGACGCGGCGAAGAGCTTTCCCGTCTTGGCGGCGGCATCGGTACGCGCGGCCCTGGCGAACAAAAACTGGAAACCGACCGCCGGCGCATCCGCGATCGCGTCAGGAAAATTAAAGACGCCATTGAAGTCGTGCGCCGCCAACGCACCACTCGCCGCCGCTCACGCGAAGCCGTGCCTCTCGCGACAGTCGCCTTGGTCGGCTACACGAACGCAGGCAAATCCACACTCTTTAACGCGCTCACTTCTGCCGACGTCCTCACGTCCTCGCAAATGTTCGCCACGCTCGACCCGACGATACGAGGAGTCCGGCTGCCGTCTCGCCGGCGCGTTCTGCTGTCGGATACGGTAGGATTCCTTCGAGACCTTCCGCCCGATCTCATCGCGGCGTTTCGCGCCACGCTGGAGGAGGTGCAGGAAGCTGCGCTCATTCTTCACGTCACCGATATTTCCGACCCGCAGCATACAGAACACGACGCCGAAGTTTTGAAGGTTCTGGGCGAACTCGGCGTTCAGGATCGCCCGCGCCTGCATGTTCTCAACAAATCTGATCGGCTGTCAGAAGCAGAGCGCAAGCTGTTTGAAGAATCCTCCGGCAACGGCCACCCTCGCATCCTTGTTTCCGCCGCCACGCGAGCACGTTTGCCTGAGCTGCTGCAGTTGATCGACGCGCACATGCCTGTCGACCCGGTCGTCAGGTCGCGCTTCCGCATCCCGGTATCCGATGGACGCCATCTCTCGCTCGTGCACGGCTTTGGCCGGGTACTGCGGTCCGAGGTGGCAGGCAACGACATGGTCCTTGAGGCAGAAGTGCCCCAATCGCTTCTCCAGCGCCGGCTCGAGCCCTTCGTTATATAGGCAGCCTGTCTGTGGAATTTCTGTGGATAAAGGTACTAAGTATGTCGTTCCACCTCCGCACGGCCAGTGCCACTCGACCGAAGATTACAGCCGTATGAATCCATAAACAACTGAACACATTAGCGTTAGATGCCTTTGCGGTCGAATATGCGTCGAGAATAGCGAGATTCTGGGGTGGCCAAACGCTCGGCCGAGATTTGCACAGATTTGTGGCAATTCGCGTCTTTTCTGCCGCTATTCAAGACGTCCCTAAGGTATGGGATTATTGGGATTTACGGTACGCGACTTCGCGCGATTGCAGCGTTGACTACGTCGCGGCAGCAGGGCTATAGTCAAATCGCCGAGCGTGCGCCGAAAGCCTGAACAAAACAGCTCTCTGTGAGCAGGATCATGAGCAGAAATATCAGCCTGCCGAATCTGCCTAACAGCCTTACCATCCTGCGGATTTTCTTCGTACCGCTGATGGTGGTCGTTCTGCTGACAAAACAGCCGAATTGGCCCGTGCATTTCGAAGCCTGGGGCGTGATGATCCTTTTGCTCGCGGCCGCGACGGATCTTGCTGACGGCTACTTTGCCCGCAAGCGCCGCGAAGTAACCACTCTGGGAATCCTACTCGATCCGATAGCAGACAAGCTGCTGATTGCAGCCACGTTTATTCCACTGGTCCAAATGGGCCTCATGCCCGCGTGGATGGCGGTAGTAATCATTGGCCGGGAATTTATTGTTCAAGGCTTGCGAGAAATCGCTTCCGTCGAAGGATTGCTAATTCCGGCGGGTGTTCTCGGCAAGACAAAAATGTTCCTTCAAGTGATTGCCGGTTGTGCCGTAATTATGACGGCGAATCACCCCGCGCTCCGCCTCGTGGGAGTCATTCTGCTCTGGCTGGTCGTGATCAGCGCCGTCGCCTCCGCCTTCCATTACTTCGTGGCATTTTGGGGCCAGATTCGCTACCGCGTCGACGAGCGCCGGCGCAAGACCGTTGTGCTAGTCGATCGCAAAGAAAAAACGCAGGATGTCCTCACTCGCTGAAGGCGAGAAGAAAGCGCTTCTCGAAATCGCGCGCCACGCGCTCACCGCAGCTGTCGAATGCCGTGCTTTGCCCAGCTTGTCAGTTTGCGCAGCACTTTGCCGTCCAGGCGGCGCCTTTGTCACGATCACGCGGAATGGCCGGCTGCGCGGCTGCATCGGCCAGCTTCCATCCAACACGAGCCTTGCCGAAGTTGTAGCCTATTGCGCGCGGTCCGTTGCCTCTGAAGACCCACGGTTCCCCCGAGTTGAGGCGGACGAACTGCCTGCCATTGAGATCGAGCTCTCCGTCTTATCGCTCCTGGCCAGCATCAGACCGGAAGAGATCGAGCCAGGAAAGCACGGGCTTTTTGTCAGCAATGGTTTGCGCCGAGGCGTTCTTCTGCCGCAGGTTGCTGTGCAATTTCGTTGGAATGGAATGCGCTTTTTGGAGGCAACCTGCGAGAAGGCCGGCCTCGCGCGCGATGCGTGGAATCAACCCGCCACGATCGTGCAGGCTTTCACTGCCGAGGTCTTCAGCGAAGCAGAATTTCGAATCGCCGAACCGTCGCGTTAATCGCTATTCGAGTTCGACGTAGTCGCCCGAATAGATTTCGTGCACGGCAAAGGTGATCAGCACCGACGAGGAATTCTCGCCGGTCCGCAAAACGATCCCTTCGCCCAACACTTCGCGCGGCGTAGTGGTCCAATCGTACTTTGACGGGACTGAACCGAAACCGTATCCTGGGCTGCGCCCGAATTGCTGGTCAAAGGCATACCGCGGCGTCTGATAGGCGACTTCATGCTGAGTGCCCGTATAGCGGAAAATCCGGAAATATTGGCCGACATGCACCCCTTGAGCATTCCCAAGGTTCACATACATGATGTCGTTGTTGCCGAGCTCGTTTCGGAAGCCCTTGCCGATAATCACCATCGCCAGAGACTTGCCGTCCGGAGGAGCAAATCGTTGGAATTCAGCCATGGGCCTCAGGGTGGGGGTCGGCTCCTCGGCGAACGGAATCGCTATATCGCCGCGCTGTACCGTGTCGCACATGTGATCGATGACGGCGACCGAGCTCTTCGGCAGCACTTGAACCACCTTTGCCCGCCCCAAATCGACCCAGAGCATCCCCATTTTCCTGAAGATTGCATCCTGCCATTTCGTCCATTCGATCGGTGATGGGTCCTTTTCGGCGCGAATCAACGAGAATTCGTCGCCGACCTTGGCGCCCTCATCCGACCCCTTGTTGATGTAAACCGTGTCGCCCAGCGTGTAGGTGAGGCGGGCATTCGATTCTTCGCCGGTAATCACAAACGTCTGGGTCGGCACAGACGCCGTCTTTACAACTCCGGAGCAATAGACATCGTTGGGGAACGATGGAGTAGCGTTCTGCGCCTGCATCGATAGCCCCGATAGGCTCAAAATCAGACCAGCAAGTAGAATCTTCCCACGCATGGCTTCGCTCCTGTTTGTTCCTGGCGTCCCTAGGAAGGGTCCCGCCCCCATGAATCGACCGTAGCATCCACCCCATGGAGGGTCAAGATAATGGTCGGTGAGGCTTTACATATCGTGCACCTACATGGTAAGAACCAGAACCTGACCTTTTCAGCGTGGGTTCAGCTCGGAGCGTATACCTCCTAAATCACTAGAAATACAGATGATAGGGCAAGACAAAATCTGTGCGGTTGTGGCCGCACCGGACGCAGCGTCTATGCTGCGCCAATTATCTATTGCAGAAAAGGAATCGCGCACGATCGAATTGCGCCTTGATTGGCTTGCCGATGATCGTGAAATCAGCCGCTTCCTGGGCCGCCTCTCTGCACGCCGCCAGAAAGCGACCCTGCTCGCCACTTGCCGCCGCCGCTCCGCTGGTGGGCGTTATCGCGGCTCTATCGGCCAGCAGTTAATCCATTTAGCAGACGCGATCAGGGCTGGCTGCGCCTGGTACGACCTCGAAATCGAAACGTCCGCTCTCTGCCCGCCCGAACTTGTCCAGGTTCTACTCGGCGAAGCGCGCCAACTAGCCTCCGCTCACTTTTTTAAAGGTATGCCCCCAAGTCTGCCTGCTGTTGCGGCTCGGCTATCGCGCAACAAGCCTGACGCCATCAAGATTGCCGCCCGATGCAACTCTCTGCGCGAATGCCGGAAGCTGGCGCAGTTCGGCCACAGCCGTCGCGACACAATCGTGATCCCCATGGGCGACATCGCCCTTCCCGCCCGGCTGCTTTCGCTTCGTGAACGGAACGGCTTCGCCTACGCTCCGGTTGAGAACGCCACCGCGTCAGGCCAGGTCGACCTCTATGAAATCCACCGGGTCTATCGTGCGGAAAATTTCAGCGGGACAACGCAGCTCTACGGCGTGATCGGCAATCCGATTGGCCATTCGCTTTCGCCGCACTTACAAAACGCCGGCTTCGCGGCTCGCCGCATCGACGCGATCTACTTGCCTTTTCTCATCGAGCGGTTGCCGGACTTTCTGGATTCCATCGAACCGTTGGGCATCAAAGGCTTCAGCGTAACGATTCCGCACAAAGAGCGGATTATCAGCCACCTGGCGGATTGCGATCCGCTGGCACGCCAAATTGGCGCGATCAATACAGTCGTCGTTCGTGCCAGCGGCAGCCTTTACGGCTACAATACCGATTATGTCGGTGTCCTTCAGGCACTTGAAAGTCGCGTGCGCTTGCGCGGAAGCCGCGTGCTCATCGCCGGCGCTGGGGGCGCGGCTCGGGCGGTGGCGTTTGCCTTGGCGCAAGCCGGCGCCAACGTCTGCATCTGCGCTCGCCGCCAAAAGAAAGCCCGCGTAATCGCCGACGCCGTCCACGGCTCCCTTATTGACTGGAGCCGCCTCAGACGTGAGTCCTTCGATGCAATCGTGAATGCGACTCCTGTGGGCATGTATCCCTTCGAGAATGACTCTCCCCTCGAAGCTCGGGATTTGAATTGCCGGCTGGTATTTGACACGATTTATCGTCCACGAAAGACGAAGCTTTTGCAGCTTGCCGAACGGCGCGGCATCGAAACGGTTTCCGGTGTCGAGATGTTCGTCGCGCAAGGCGTAGCGCAATGGGAAATCTGGATGGGTCAGCGCGCACCAGCGGATCAAATGCGCCGCGGAGTACTGAACGCGCTTCGGCGCGAGGAGAAACTTCGGGAAAAGAAATGATCGGACCAGACTACAAGACGTTTGAAAAATTATCGCGCGAGGGAAACCTCGTCCCTGTCTATGACATGTACACTGCCGATCTCTTGACGCCCGTCGGCGCGTATCTCCGCCTGGCGCACGGCGCGAAATACTCTTTTCTCCTTGAGAGCGTGGAAGGGGGCGAAAATATCGCGCGCTACACGTTCGTCGGCGCGAATCCTTCCGAAGTCTTCCGCGCACGCGGCCGCAATTGCACGCTCGAATCGGAGGGCAAAGACGCTCAATCCGAAGAAGATCAGGATCCGATCGAGCAGCTCCGCCGCCTCACGCGCCGCTATCTGCCCGTTCGTATTCCCGGTCTTCCTCCGCTTACGGGAGGCGCGATCGGCTATTGCGCGTACGACATGGTGCGCCTTTTCGAAAATATCCCCGCAAGCGGCCGCGACGATCTGGGGCTCGATGATTGCGTGATGATGTTTTACCTCGGCCTGGTCGCGTTCGACCACGTCCGTCATCGGATTTGCATCATCCGCAATGTTTTCACCGAAGGCCCCGGAAGCCTCCGCTCGAAATACGACGTCGCTGTCGAAGAAATCCGCCGCACTCGCCAGACGCTCGAAGGCCCGTTGCCAAAAGCGGCTATCGTAAAACGCGCCGGTCCCCTGCGCGTCGAATCCAATATGACCAAGCCGCAGTTCACCGGAGCTGTTCGGAAAGCGAAGGAGTACATCCGCGCCGGCGATGCGTTCCAGATTGTCGTTAGCCAGCGCTTCTCCGCAAAGACAAACGCCGATCCGTTCGAGATCTACCGGGCGCTGCGCGTAATCAATCCGTCGCCCTATTTGTATTTTCTGAAGATCGGCGACGTTTCGGTCGCCGGCAGTTCGCCGGAAATGCTCGTCAAAGTGCAGGGCCGCGACGCATTCTACAAGCCGCTCGCAGGCACACGCCCGCGCGGCCGCGACGAGAAGGAAGACGCCGAGCTCGAGGCAAGTCTCCTCGCGGACCCGAAAGAGCGCGCCGAGCACGTCATGCTCGTCGATTTAGGCCGCAACGATCTCGGCCGCGTCTGCGAATACGGCAGCGTGAAAGTTGAGCGCCTCATGTTCGTGGAACGCTTCTCGCATGTGATGCACATCGTGTCGGCGCTTCGGGGCCGCTTGCGCGAGGGCGTCGATTGTTTTGACGCGCTGATGGCCTGCTTCCCTGCTGGAACGCTTTCGGGCGCGCCCAAAGTTCGCGCCATGCAGATCATTGACGAACTCGAACCCACGCGGCGCGGCATTTACGCAGGCGCGATCCTTTATTTGGATTTTTCGGGCAATCTCGATTCGTGCATCGGGCTGCGCACTCTCGTCGCGAAAAACGGCCGCGCTTACGTGCAGGCGGGCGCGGGGATCGTGGCGGACTCAGTGGCTGAAACCGAATACCAGGAATCGGTGAACAAGGCGCGCGCCGTGATCAAAGCGCTGGAGACGGCGCACAGCGGAAGCAAAGGCTAGTGACGTTCGACGCGCAGCAGGAAGCGGATGTCGACTAGCAAGGCACACGGCATTGCCGCGCATGCATTTGCGGTGAGATGATTTTGGGTGATGCGCGGCCTTCAAATACGAAAACCAGCTCCGAAGTTGAAAGCCTTTGGGCACTGGGCTTTTTGGACCATGATCGGCGTTAGTGTTTTCTTTGCCCATTTTGCGTTTGAATTCGCGGCTTGGGCAAATCATCCCGGAAACACAGCGAATGGCCACGGAAGCGTCGTCTCGTGGCAGATTGCTTCTTTCCCAGTATTTACATTGGCCGGCCGAAACTTAGGGAACGATTTCTTTTGGCTCTTCGTGTTCCTAAATAGCCTCTTATGGAGCCTCGCACTCACGATTCTCTTCAGGCGCATCGCCGTTTCAGCTCCGCGGAGCCCTAGACATCAGTCACAAGCTGCTCACTAATGCGCGGGCGCTACCTGGCTGCTAGAACGCGGCAAGGCGAAGGCCACGTAGGCGCCATGCGTCGGCGCGGCCCCACGTCCTTGGCCTATCTCGACGCCCGCATCGCATACGACGAGATATTCGCGTCCGCCCGCTTCGTAGATCATCGGAACGCCCTGCGCTGGGTAATCGAGCTGCTTTTCCCAAAGGACC